>JBAWHH010000355.1:0-7009 GCA_049593715.1 Rhodocyclaceae bacterium | reverse complement strand
CGTCTTGACGGAGGCGAATAAATGGATATGCGCGGAATCGATCAGGTACTGGCCGACCTACGGGCCACCTCACAACTGGCGGCGGGCAAAAGCTCGGCGGTGGATCAATCCGCTACGGTGGGGGGCGTCGACTTCGGCCAGGCCTTGAAGGCGGCCATCGACCAGGTCAGCACGACGCAGCAGGATGCACAGAAGTTGGCGCAGGATTTCTCCACCGGAAACCCCAACAGCAATCTGCAGGATGTCATGGTGAACCTGCAGAAGGCCAATCTCTCCTTCCAGCAGATGGTTCAGGTGCGCAACAAGTTGGTGAGCGCGTACCAGGAGATCATGAACATGCCGGTATAAGCCGGCCGGCGGGGCGCCCACGGCGCCCCCTCGGGCAGTCAGCCCGCGCCTACGCCGCGGGCTTTGCGCTCCCGCTCAATTTTCATGATGTAGCGCTCCACCATGCTTACCATGGTGCGCGGCAGCTCGACGAACTGGCAGCCGCAACGTTTGACTTGCGTGCCGTTGCGTAGGGTCACCTCGAACACGCTGCGCACGCGCAGGCCCGCGACAACGGTGCCGACATCCGGCAGATCAATCTGGCAGGACTCGAACCGCTGGTCCACCGAGAATTCGGTACCAGTAGGTGCAGCCATCACCGCTACCCCGCCGCCGCTGATATCCACCACCTGCGCCTCGATCTTGCGCCGCCGGCCTTGCTCCACAACTGTCAGCACACATTTCAGGGGCCGAGCGATGGGGGCGGTGAGGCGGTAATACTCGCGGCGCTGCAGCCGAAGCAATTGTTCCGGGAGCGGTGCGCGGAACGCCGGTTTGTCGCGAAACGTGATTTCTTCCACGCCGGCCAGGGAAAACTGGATCTTTACCTTGTCGTGGGTGCCGATCAGGGTGAGTTTGGATGCCGAGAGAGCCTTGCGGTTCATCTCAGCGCTGGCGCCGTAGTCGAGTACCAAGCCGTCGTCTTCCACGTCCAGCAGCGCCGTGAGCAGGAAATCATTCCCTTCGTCGAAGAATGCCGTGATCAGATCCCCGGCCCGCAGCAGGCCGCGCAGCAGGAACGAGATTTCCGTCGGGTTATGGAGCAGATAGTTGCGGTAGTCATCCGCCTCCATCAATTCGAACTTGACGGGGGTGTCAGCCGGGCTTTGGACTCGGGTTTCGGTCATGGTGCTTGATCGTCGGGTATCCCGCGAAGTTTAGAGTAATTGTGTTGACGGACCAACGCGCTCCCGGCCCGGGAGCCGGAATGGCTGCGCTCAGGCGCTTTTCCCGCCCGCCTCCTGCTCCAGCCGGTAAACCCACGCCAGCAACTCGGCGACCGCCACGTAGAGTTGGGCAGGGATGCGCGCATCCAGATCCACCTGCATCAGAAGGCCGACGAGTTCCGGCGATTCGTGCACGAACACGCCCGCGTCCCGCGCCCGCGCAACGATCTCGTCGGCAATGAAACCGCGTCCCTTTGCTACCACGCGCGGCGCGGCATCGCCTTGCTGGTACGAGAGGGCAATGGCCGTGCCGGACGCTTCAGTTCGGGCCAAGGCCCGTCTCCGTCAAAGGCGGTTCCGCCGCATCGGGCGGTCGATCGGGAGATTGCCATGCCCCGCCACTTCCGGCGACGTCAGCCTTGCTCGGTCCGTTCTCGACCAGGCTGGCACGCAGCGGTACGCCGGCGACTTCGAGCGCCTGGGCCAGTTCGGGCAGTCCCCTCTGAAGCGCCTGGGCGCTGGGGCGCTCGATGGCGCGTAGATTTACTGCGACCCCCGACCCGTCGATCTGGAGTCGGGCGGTGACCGTTCCCAACTGAGGCAGGGTCAGGCGCAGCGTCGTGTTCCAGGTTTGGCTTTCCGGGGATTCGGCGGTTGCCGGGTCGCGCGGCGGGTCCTCGATCTCCCAATCCAGCATCTGTCCCGGCCAGATCGGGCCTTGCCAGGCGATCTGGTGGCCCGACAGGGCTTCTAGTTGCTGGCGCACCACGGGCGCAATGTCGGACGGCACGGCGCTTCCTTGCGCTGCGGCGCCGGACACCGTTTGGCGCGACAGTTCCCCCTCCGCCGTACGGAATAGCAGCGTTTCGCCGGAAGAGGGTGGGGCCATGCCACTGGGAGCGGCCGTTTTCGCGTCGGCGAATCCGGCGGACAGTGCCCGGGACATCCGACCCTGCGGCTCGCGGAGGAGGGCGTCCAATGGCAGCTTTCCCTGCACCCAAAGAGCTTGATGCGCCTCGTAGAAGACACCGGATTCTGCAACGGCGTTTTGCAGCAGCGGGACAAGGGTATGGCCGGCGCTGGTGGGCAGCGGCAGGATCGGGCCGCTCCGCGTCAGCGGCGCCGCTGCGGCGGCTTGTCCGCCCCCGGTCACATCGGTTTGGGCCAGCAGGCTGCCGATGAGTTGCGCGGCGCGGCTCAGGGTCGCGCCTGCGGAAGACTGGGGGGCCGCCCCCTCGGGCGGTGGGCTGCGGGTGGCGACGATGGATCGCGCCATCCGATCCACCATCACCAGATCCAGCGATTCGCCCGCGACCGCGCCCTGGGGCAGCGACAGGGTGATCGTCTTGCCCGCGACCAGCGCTTTGTAGGTGCCGTCCGGCAGGCTCGACTGGATGGTGGCGGTAAAACGCTGGCCGGACTGGAACTCTGGCAGTTCGGAGGGGATTTCGCCGACCTGGGCGAGCGGCAGCACGGCCGATTCCGTCATCGACCGCAGGCGACTGGCGAGGTCGGAGGGAATCATGCCCATGGCGAAGTCACGCCGCCGTTGCGACCCACGGCGCTGCGAGGCGGGAGGCCAGCGTCGCGCTAGACGCCGTACGCCCGCCGCAGGTTGCGTTCCTGTACCCCGGCGCCGAGGAACTTGCGCACGCTGGCCATCCATGGTTCGGTGTAACTGCGTACCTCGACGTCATTGGCCAGAATCTGGTGGATCAAGTCGACCTTGCGTGTGCGCTCTTCCGCCGTGAGGGGCGGCTGCGTGGTCTTTTCCCATTCGAGCGTATCGCGCAGGTGTGCCACGTCCTGCTCCAGCGCAACCAGTCGGTCCCAATTGCTGTCTCGCGCGGCCTCCACCATCAGCCCCGAAAGATCGCTCATCGTTTCGTAGAGGCTCAATCGACTCATTTCGTTTTTTTCCATTCCCTACCGGCTCACGCTAAGGCACCAATCGATTCCCGTTCTGCATTGGTAGTACCGATTTGCTCCCAGGCTTCCTTGAGTTCAGACAACAGCCGATGAACCTCTTCCAGCACGGTTGGATTGTTCTTCATGTTGGCGAACAGGAGCCGCTCGCACATGTAGTCGTAAAGGGCCGCCAGCCGCTCCGCCAGTTCGCCCCCTACGCCCATGTCGAGGCTTGCTTTGAGGCCATTGGCGATGATGTTGATCGCTTTGGAGACGTTCTCGCCTTTCGCGGCGATCTCGTTGCTCACCATGTGTTGTTTGGCGGAACCGACGCAAAGCAGTGCGCCATCGAAAAGCATCAGGACCAATTTGTGCGGGTCGGCGGTCGTTACGCCAGTCTCGACACCCACTGTGGCATAGGCGGCGGCGCTGCGTTGGGCAAACATCATGAGTTATTCCTAAAGGGAGCTGGGGTAGGTCTTCTTAGGCGCTGGACGACGTGGTTTTCTGCAGGATCGAGAGTTGCTGAGTCAGGAAGGAACTGGTGGAAGTCATACTCGCCACCAAAGTGTCGAGCGCGGTAAATTGGGCGCGGTAGTTCTTCTCGATGGCGGCCAGGCGCGTATTCATTACGTCGCGCTGGGTATCGAGGTTCGTGATTGACTTATTGATGCCGGTGGTGCGGGCGGCGAGGGTTCCGACCGGGCTCAGGATGCGGCCGATTAGCCGCTCCATCTGCACGCCGTAACCGTTGGCCGTCCCGTTGTAGGCGAAGAGCTTTGCGATGTCCTTGTTCGGGTTGCCGAGAACGCCTTTGAGCTTGGTTGTGTCCAGAGAAAGTGTGCCGTCCTTTTCAAAGCTCACGCCGATGTCCGCCAGCGTCGACGCGCCTGTGGATGCACCGGCGACGGGGGTGTGGAACATGCTGCGCAGTGATTGGCGGATGTTTTGTACCGTGCTGTCGCCGATGAGGACACCGCTTTTCTTGGTTGTCGCGTCGTAGGCAGTAGCGTCGGCTACCGCCTGGGTAACATCGTTGAATGCCTTGACGAACGCCTCGACGGACGACTGGATCGCGGTGGTGTCTTTGTTCAGCGTGACTGTGGTCGAGCCCAGTTTGGTCAGACTCAAAGTCACGCCCTCAATGGCGTCCGTGATGGTATTCGATGGCTTGATGATCGTGACAGAGTCAACCTTGATTACCGCATCCACAGCGCCCTGTGTTTCGCTAAGGTTGGAGGTTCCCGCACCGGTAGCGTCGTAGGCCAGGTTCACCAGCCCGCTCGAACCGGCATTTTCGCTGACGCCAATCTTTAGCGCGTTGGCCGTACCACTGTCGTTGGACGTAATCACCAGCCGGTTGCCGCTCGTGGTCCCGTCGTTGATGATTGATGCGGTTACGCCCGCATTCGCGCTGTTGATCGCGTCGCGTATTCCGGAAAGCGTGTTGTTGCTGCTGTCGATGGTGATTGTTTTCGCCGTTTTCGACGAATTGGCCGTGAATGTCGTGCCCGAAGCCGTGGTCGCGTACGTGCCGAAGTTCAGGGTTATGGTGCCCGTCCCAACGGTTGCGGAGGTAGACGCAAACCCCGCAGACATCAGCTTCTGGGGCTTTGCCAGGCTGGTCACCTCGACGTTGTAGCTGCCAACGGTGGCGCCGGATCCGGTTGTGGCTGCCAGGACGGTTGAGTCGCCAACGCTCGCCTTAATCGGGGAAAGTTTTTCCGGCGTGTTGAGGGCCTTGGCGGCGGTCTGGAGAGACGAAAGCGCCGACTTCAGCGTGCCGAATGCACTTAATTTGGCGTTGTAGTCGGCCTCCTTGGTATCCAGGGCGGTGAGCGGCTGCTTCTCCACCGCCATCAGCTTGGTCACCAGCGAATCGACATCCAGCCCCGAGCCGATGCCGGCGGAAGTTAGTCCTGCCATGACGCGACTCCTATTTGCGAGCGCGGTTGCGCCGCGCTATTCCTTCTGGTTCACCAGCAGACCCTGCATCTTGTCCAGCGCCTTGGCGATGGACAGGATCTCCTCGCTGGGAATTTGCCGCAGCACTGTATTGGTCTTCGAATCCACCAGCTTAACGACCGTCTTGCCGGTGTCCTTGTCGATGGAGAACTCCAAGTCCTGCGCCAGGGGGGCGTACGCCTTCTGGACCTGGGCGACCGCATTTCGTACCTGCTCGACGGTGCTGGTGGGCTGAACGGCGTCCGCTGGAGCGGGCTGTGTTCCCACCGGCGGTGTGACTTGCGGGCTTTGCGCTCCAGCCTGGGGGGCGGTGACAGTTCGTGCCGCCGTCGTGCCGGGTGACGCCGCGACTTGAGGTACTTGCATGTTCTTCTCCGTTTCACTGGGCAGAGGCGCGGTACGTTGCCGTACCGCGCCTCGCCTTTCCTGCCGGCTGCCTTCTTACGCCTTCATCACTTGAGTAACGACAGCACACTTTGCGGCAGCGCATTCGCTTGCGCCAGCATGGCAGTGCCCGCCTGCTGCAGAATCTGGGCCTTGGTCATGTTTGCTGTTTCGGCCGCAAAGTCCGTGTCTTGAATCCGGCTGCGGGAAGCGGACAGATTCTCTGAGGTCGTCTGCAGGTTTGAGATGGTGCTCTGCAGCCGGTTTTGCAGTGCGCCGTAGCGGGAGCGCTGGTCGCTCACTGCCGCCAAGGCGCCGTCGACGATACCCAGGGTGCGGCTGGCCGCGTCAGCGGTGGAGACGTCCATGGCATTGACCGCCTGCAATTGGGCGCCATAGGTGCCGGCGATGGCCGTACCCAGTGTCCCCGCCGCGTCCTGGAAGACGTCAGCGACTGCAGTTGTGATGGAGAACGCCTTGCTGGAATCGAAGGTTACCTTGCCCGTGTACCACGCGCCGTTGCCATTGGTCCAGGCGCCGGTCGTGGGGTCCAGACCGCCACCGGTGAGGGTGTTGGCGAGGCTGTCTGTCGTGGTGGTGTCGCCGTCCAGGACCGAAATGTCGGAGACGAGGATGTCCTGCGCAGTTCCGGTGTTGTCGTAGGAGTTGTTGAGAATGCGCAGATCGTTGCCGTTCTGGTTGGTGAGCTTGATGCCCCAGAAGCCGGTTTCCGTCTGCACGGCTTCGGCGGTAAAGCCCGTCTTGGCTGCAGCATCGTTGAAAGCCTGGACGGCCGTGCTCAGGTATGATGCGGAGTCGACGTCTGCCGTGTCGGTGGAGCCGCCTGTCTTGAAGGAGATAGTGGTGTACTTTGGTTCGACGGAGTTGGCGTTTGTGGGGTCCGAGTAGTCGGTCGAGATAGCGAAGGAGTAGGTGCTGTTTTGCACGAAACCGGCGCCAGCGCCGGTGACGCCACCGAGGACGACTTCTGTTGTGGCGGCTGCCGTGACGCCGCTGCCGGTGCGATTCACTGCGGCGGCTATCTCGCCGGAGCTGGCGCCCGCCCGGTAATACACATCGAAATTGCCGCTGCCGGTGGAGATACGGAAATCGCCTTGGGCTGCGGCGCCGACGACTCCAGATGCGTCGCCTGTGGTACCGGAGACTAGCAACGAGTTGCCGACCGCGTCGCCGTTGGCACCAACCGTTCCGGCCACCAGGTCGCCGACGCCACCAGGGGTATACGCCGCCAAGCCGCCGATGCGGAAGCTACCGTAGGAATTGGTCTGGAAATTCCCCGACGCGGCAGTGATGCTCTGGTTAGGGTTGGCGCCGACCTGGAAGGTGAAAGTTCCGGCGGAACCATCCATGATGTTCATGCCGTTGAACTGGGTCGAAGTCGCGACGCGCTGGAGTTCCTGGCTCAGCTGCTGGACTTCGGTATTCAGGGCCGCGCGGTCACTCGAGGTATTGGAGCCGTTCATCGACTGCACGGTGAGTTCGCGAATGCGCTGGAGGATGTCGCCAGAGGATTGCAG
>JBAWHH010000354.1:0-3101 GCA_049593715.1 Rhodocyclaceae bacterium | reverse complement strand
CCTTATAGACCATTTCGTGGCGGTGTTTGTCACTGCCGAAAAAGAATGGAATGAACGCCTTCCCGGTAATGTAGGCCCCCTGATCGGTCGGGTGGCCGATCAGGTCGGTGACTTGCTTCATCGGCATGCCGATCTGCAGCCGGGTGAATTTGCTCCCTGGAGCGGGTTTGCCGGTGATTTCGCCTTCCCAGTCGCCGAGACCCTTGACCCGCTGGCCATAACCCGCTTCGACCTTTGCTGAATCGACGACTTCGCCGTTGCCGTTCATTCCGGGTCCGCCGCGGCCGCTTTTCTCGGCCGGTGCCGACGCCGGCGCCGCAGCGGGAGCCGCTTCCTGCCTGGCCGGATTGGCGATGCAGCCTGCCAGCGCCGTGGCCAGCACGAGCGCGGACGAAAGGTAAAACGCTTTCTCCTTTTTGGTCATTCTGAAACCCCTGGATGGTTGTCAATGTTTGCGGCCGGATGACAGGAGCCACGCCGTGGCCGCAGGGCGGAGTTTAGCGACATCCATCTACAAGGGATATGCCGTGCTATGACGCTGGGGCGAGGGCTGCAGCGTCGCGCCCATCGGGCGTGGCGGGCCAGTCCACTCTGCAGGCGCCGGAATGCACGACGAGCCGCTCTTCCACGGCGGAATCCGGCACAATTGGCAGTGTTTTCCTGCGTTGCTACAGACTGAAGCCCCGTGAGAATCACCCTCGTCCATCCCGCCGGCTTCAATTTCGTGCCCGGCCAGCCGGATTTCTCCGTGCTGGCGAACCGCATGGCGCCGCTGGGTATCCTGCAATTGGCGGCATGGCTGGAAAAGCACGGCCACCCGTGCGCGGTGCACGATTGCCTTGGGCCCGCCGCGCCCACTTCGATCGAGGCGAACGCCGAAATCGTGCTGGCGACGAAGCCGGACCTGGTGGGGGTTTCCGCCACCACCTCGGGCTTCATGGACGGCTGGGAGATCGCCGCTTACATCAAGGCCAAACGCCCGCACGTCAAAGTGGTGTTTGGCAACGTGCATGTCTCGTCCATCGGCGCGCCGATCCTCGACCACTTTCCCGAGATCGACTACCTGTGTTTCGGCGAAGGCGAAGGCGCGATGCTGGAACTGGCCGAAGGGCGCGCCCCGGCCACCATCGCCAACCTGTGTTACCGCGACGGCGGCGGTCGGGCCGTTGCCAATCCGCGCCGTGACCGCATCCTGAACCTGGACGATCTGCCGTTCCCGGCCTACGAAAAGCTGGCCGGTTTTCCCCAGGGTTACCACCTGCCGCTGTTCAGTTACGCCAAGCGTTTCGGGGCGACCATGGTCACTTCCCGCGGCTGCCCCTACACCTGCTCCTTCTGCGACCGCACCGTGTTTGAGCGGCTGTACAAGACGAATTCGGCCGAATACGTCCATGCGCACATGAAGTACCTGCGCGACCGCTTTGGCGTGCGCCACATCAATTTCTACGACGACCTGTTCACCGCCCAGAAGCGGCGCGTCACCGAGCTGTGCGAAAAGCTCATCGCCGAACCTCTCGGGATGGATTTCAACTGCGCCATCCGCACCGGCCACACGTCGGACGAGATGCTGCGCCTGCTCAAGCGCGCCGGCGCCCTGATGGTGTCCATGGGCATCGAATCCGCCGACCCGGCCATGATGGCGCGCCACAAGGCGGGCGTCAGCCTGGAGGCGGTGCGCAAGACGGTGGCGCAGATCCACGGCGCCGGGCTGCGGGCGAAGGGGCTGTTCATCTTCGGGCTGCCGGGCGAAACGCCGGAGACGTTCGCCGCCACCAGCGATTTCGTCCTCTCGCTGGATCTGGACGAAATGAACATGAGCAAATTCAGCCCCATGTACGGCGCCCCGATCTGGGACGAATGCGTGAGCGGCGCCGAAGGCGAATTCGACGAGGACTGGCGGCTGATGAACTGCCTGAACTTCGTCTTCAAGCCCGAGGGATTCGAATCGCGGGAGCAGATGGACGCGCTCTACAACGCCTATGTGCGCCGCTTCTACGACAGCAAGGCCTATCGGCGCCGTTTTGCCCGCCGCCTTTGGGAGCACCGCTGGAGCCTGTGGCACATCGTCAAGAACCTGCCGCGCACGGTCCAGGCCGCGCGCTATTTCAGCGCCCACACGGCGCAGGGCGGGCACGATCCCAGCGCCTTCGCACCCCATCCGCGCCAGCCGAGCAATCTCACGCCCAATCTGAGCCCGGAGTTGCAGGCCGACGCCATGGCGGCGATGTCGCCGGTGCCGTTGTCGCGCCGCGGCAAGGCTTCTTAGACATCGGATCCCACACCACGCGGCGCAATTTCAGGCCAACGAAGCCAAATCAGCAGCCTTGTCGAGGCAGCCATCGACCGGCGGCTGGAGGCTTGTCCGCTTGTCTGGTCAACAACTACTTTCGCGTCCTTCGTTTGGGGTTTGGGTCTTGCCGCATTGCCATGCGTTTGCCGCCGTCGTTCGCGCGATGCCAAGTGGCCGCCGTAGCGAAGTCGTTTGTCCAGAATTCGTTGGGCGGCATGGCGACCGGTTGAAACGTGGCCACTTCGCCCTCTTTCTTGCCTGGCAGTAGCCAGCGCCCCAAGGTATACATGTAACGATCCCACTTGTTTGTGGACGGCTGCAAAGACACCGCCAGGATGTCGAACTCTCCATAGCGATATGGTCGTGTCTGGTTATCGTCGCCGTCAGTGCCCGTTCGAGTCTTTTGGGTTTCGGTGATGAATACCTCTGATCCGAAACCATATTTGGCACCGTCCTTCACAACGGGCGCGCCGCGCTCACTCCTCTGAAGCTTCACCTGGACGGTGAGAGGGCCCTGCCCATCGTCCATCTTGTAGTCGTAGGCGAAATTGCCCGCTGGAGTCACATCGCGCCAGCCGAGCGGTTCGAGTGTCGGAACAACCAATGTTCGGAACGCTGCGTCCGCGATTACGCCACGCAGCATGCGGCGCGTAAGTTCAGGAGCACGGTGAACGGCTTCGAGGATCATTTCCGCAGGAGCGCCAATGACCCGCTCGAACTCGTGGATCAGATAGTGCTTGCGAAGTTCGCGGAACAGCGTTTCCCGTTCCTCGGGCGAGCATTGGGACAACAAGTCGCGGATGATGGCGAG
>JBAWHH010000353.1:0-6232 GCA_049593715.1 Rhodocyclaceae bacterium | reverse complement strand
AAATAGTCTATTGCAGCCTTGGGCTCAGCGAGAGGTGTTCGTAGAGGTTAGATTTTTGGGCTTTCCGTCGTTGTTGGGGCGCCCCGTGGAGACGTAAGGCTTGGTGCCAGCTACCGAGTATCACCGCTCAGGCATATTGCGATGAACTTGATTCGCCAGGCCTTCATTGTGCTCAAAGGCGGCACCAAGGCGCCATGGTTCCATCGCTGCCTAGCTCAAACAAGTGCCGAAATCATTTCCTCTGGCTCTCGCAAATACCGTTCATGGAATTGCCCAGGCGCCAAGCTAAAGTCGTCGGTTAGGGGTCCGTAAAGCTTATCGCGACCAGGACCCGCCCGCCAAGACATTCCCGGCGTTCCTCCAATGGAACCAGGCGACACACACGGCATGACTCCAATCGATATCTCAAAGTTCGAGCAGCTCAAAGCTTCAGGCGATCTGCCGTCCCCGAAAGGTGTGGCTTTATGTATCATGGATCTTGCGCGGCGCGACGACGTTTCCCTTGCCGAGATGGCGCGGGTGATAAAGACCGACCCGGCCTTTGTGGGACGGCTTGTCAAAGCGGCAAACGGTATCAACGTTTTGGGAGTTGGCAAGCGGCCGGTCGTGTCGATCCAGGACGCGCTGGCGGTTCTCGGCCTGCCCGCGGTGCGGGCGCTGGCGCTCAGCTTTTCTCTTCTTTCTGACTACGCCAGCGGCCAGTGTCGCAACTTCGACTATCGAACTTACTGGTCTCACTCGCTGGCCATGGCATTGGCAATGCAGGCGCTAACTGCTCACACGCGCGCGGCTGCGCCGGAAGAGACCTTCAGCGTTGGCTTGCTTGCCCGGATTGGCGAACTGGCCCTGGCGACGCTCTATCCTGAGGCATACAGTAACCTATTGGTTAAGGACGGACACCTGAGTTTGGAGAGGTTGGTTTCCCAGGAGCGATCCGCATTGGCCATGGACCACCGAGAACTCGCGGCTGCGATGCTTGGTGACTGGGGGCTTCCCAAAGTCTATACCGAACCGGTTTTCTTTCACGAAACGCCAGACGATACGGCTTTCCCTGGCGGGTCGCGGCTGTTCATTCTGACTCAGTCGCTCGGTTTGGCGCGAGCCATAGCCGAGGTGTGCATATCCAATGATGCTCAGCGCGGCAGTCTGACGGGGCGCCTGCTACTGCTTGGTTCCCGTCTTTCGATAGAGGAAGACGCGTTGGGCGCCCTATGCGACAGAGTCGCCCGCGATTGGCAGGAGTGGGGCGCACTGTTGAACGTCGCAACGCGACCTGTACCCGCATTCAAGCAGATTCCTCGAATTCTCCCTGACGAAGAAGGGGACAAGCAATCGCCTATTTCCTCCTCGGATCGGCAGCGTATCCGTGTGCTGATCGTCGACGACGATCCTGCGCTACGCGCTATGTTGCGTGCCGCGTTGCAGAAGATCGGCAACGAAGTGATCGAGGCGGCAGACGGGCGAGAGGCACTGGAACTCGCCTTGGAAAAGCAGCCACATATGATGGTTGTCGACTGGGTCATGCCCGAGATGGATGGCATGCAATTGACGCGAGCTTTGCGGCAGACCAAGGTTGGTCACGGCATGTTCATAATGGTCCTAACGAGTTTCGAGGATGACGAGCGTTTGGTCGAGGCGTTCGAAACTGGTGTCGACGACTTTATGCACAAACCGCTGCGACCACGTGTGCTGACAGCCAGACTTCGCGCAGGCCAGCGAATCATTAAATTGCAACATGAGATTGAGCGTGACCGCGAGGAGATACGCCATTTCGCTGCAGAGCTTGCGGTAACGAACCGCCGGTTGCAGGAGGTTGCCCTGACGGATGTTCTGACCGGTTTTCCAAACCGGCGTTTCGCCATGGAACGTATTCAGCAGGAGTGGTCCGCCGCAGGCCGAAGCAGTCGTCCGCTCTCTTGCCTCGTTATTGATCTCGACGGATTCAAGCAGGTAAATGACACCTATGGACACGACGCTGGCGATGCAGTCCTAAAGCAAACCGCGCTGGCCCTCAAAAAGGGTCTGCGGGCTCAGGATGTCATTTGCCGCACGGGAGGTGATGAATTCCTTGTGATATGCACAGATACTGGTTTGCAGGCTGCTCTGGTCTGCGCAGAGCGTGCTCGGCGGTCAGTGGAAGGCATGCCGGTAATCAGTGGATTGCATCGATTGAAGGGCTCAGTAAGCATTGGAGTTGCCGTCCGGGAGGGGGACATGCTGGACGCGGACGCCCTCATAAAGCGCGCAGATCAAGGCCTCTACGTCGCCAAGGAGCGTGGGCGAAACCGCGTAGCGACCGCTCAGACGGGGCCCTAAGTAGAGCCGTACTGAGGTTGCCCGTGTTCCCTGGAGTTCGTAGCCCGGTGGCTACACAGCCATTTTTTGCTGGGTTGTATGCCAGTGTTGCGCGAACTGCATCGGGCTGAGCTAGCCCAACTTGGCGGATTCGGCCGCTATAGAATCGTAATCCATTGATTTTATTAGGATAGATCCCCGAAGGTCTGTACTGCACGAGGGTGGCTGCTTGGGCCCGTGCGGTGGGGATCTTAGGCGGTGGCTGATCGGGCAATTTGACAGGCAGCCGATCGAGCTGTAGCCGAAGTTCCGGTTCCGGTTCCGTATAACGGGTCAGCACGAGTTGGCGTTCGTCGGTGGTCGGAATCTCCAGGTCGAGCATCTGCACGGCGGCGAACTTGTCGAGCACACTGCGCAGACTACAGTTTGAAACCCGCGCAATCCCACCACGACACCCGTTCTCTGTCGACCGAGAACGGGTGTTCAGCTACACCGAAATGCGCCGCCTTCGTCGATTCTCAGGTCCGATAGAACTCGCATTGCCAGCGCCTTCATTCATGCCTTTCGTGGCACTAAAAAGCCCTGATAGGCGCGTATTTCCATGCCCATTCGGTGCGTATGTAGGACTTTTACCTACGATCGCGCTCGTGCCTGCTCGTACAGGAATCACCGAAAGCAGCCGATTGTTGACGTGTCGTTGGACGACGACAATGCCTTCATTCGATGCAACGGTGCGTCGTGACGGGAGACAACATGAGAATTGCTGAACTGCAGAATGACATCAGAGAACTGAATCTCGCATATCTGATGCTGGCACAGCAGATGCTGCGCGAAGACCGAGAAGCGGCGATGTTTCGTCTCGGTATCTCCCAGGAGATAGCAGATCTCCTCGACAGGCTAACGCCTGGTCAAGTCCTCAAAATGGCTGGTGCCAATATGCTGCTTTGCCGGTTCCGCTTCGATGACCAAATGCTCATAGGCCTTCTTTCTAGCCATGAGCGTGAATCAGGAACGGCGCGGCTGCACGCCACGATCCTCGCAGCAGATAAACCCGTAGAAACGATTGGTTGAGGGAGTTTAAGGTGCGCAACAAAAGCGTTGTCTCTGAAGGTCGCGATATCCAGCTGGCGACGGACTTGGTGCGTCTTGGTGCGCGCCTGCAACTCCTTGAAGCCGAAACCAGCCTCAGTCGGGAACGGTTGCTGAAGCTCTACAAAGAAGTGAAAGGCGAATCTCCGCCAAAGGGTATGTTGCCGTATTCAACCGATTGGTTCCTAACCTGGCAGCCGAATACCCATTCGTCGCTGTTCATGTCGTTCCACCGGTTTCTCTTGGAGCACACTCAAGCCCGAGGGCTTGACTCAGTCGTGAAGGCTTTTCGCCTTTACCTTGAGCATCTGCAGTGCAACGGCATGGAGCGTGTTCTATCGCTCACCCGGGCCTGGACCCTGGTACGTTTTTTCGACGCAAATATGCTCAAGTTGGCCCGCTGCAAGCGCTGCGGCGGACAGTTCGTTGCAGACGCATACGACCTAACCGACAACTATGTTTGCGGTTTGTGCAATGTGCCCGCCCGGGCTGGAAAAACAAGGCGCAAAGTCGCGCCCGGCGAAGCCGCACAGGCGAACGCAGCGTGGGTCGTTTAACTGTCTGACCTCCTCCTTGCGATAGCAGGGAATTTTTCGCCGCCCGAGCTATTCTGCTTGGTGCGGCGTCTTTTTTTCTGCACCCAACCACTGGACGGATTCTCGCTTCGGTCAGTGCCTCGTCGATCATGCATCGGTTGGTGACCTGGGAACGCATCTAGCGGCGCTCAAGTTTCCCCTATCTTTTGCCGATAGTCTTTCGGCATAAGCCGGCGCCGATCCCATCGGCCACAGGTATGCTCGCCTGAGAACAATCGAGAAGCGGAGTCCCTACATGTTTGTAATCATCGGATGGGTTGTCGTGACCGGCGCGGTGCTGGGCGGCTTCATCATGGCAGGTGGCCACGTTGCTGCGCTGGTTCAGCCCGCCGAACTGGTGAGCATCGGAGGTGCCGCCATCGGCGCTTTCCTCGTCTCCAACAGCCCCAAAGTGGTGAAGGCAACGTTGGGCGCCTTGCCGACCTTGTTCAAGGGCTCGAAATTCTCGAAGGCTCTTTATATGGATCTCTTGTCCATGCTCTACGAGATCCTGGCGAAAGTCCGCAAGGAGGGACTTATGTCGATCGAGGGAGATGTGGAGAGTCCCGAGCAAAGTCCCATCTTCAGCAAATACCCGACCCTGGTTGAAGATCACCATGCCATGGAGTTTCTTACCGACTATTTGCGCATGATGGTGGGCGGAAACCTCAATGCGTTTGAAATCGAGAACCTCATGGACAACGAAATCGAAACCCATCACCACGAGGGCGAAGTTCCAGCGCACGCCATTGCAAAACTAGCTGATGGGTTTCCCGCTTTCGGTATCGTCGCGGCGGTGATGGGGGTCGTGCACACAATGGAATCGGTGGGCATTCCGCCAGCGGAGCTGGGCAAGCTCATTGCAGCCGCACTTGTGGGCACATTTTTGGGGATACTTTTGGCATACGGATTCATCGGTCCGTTAGCCACGGCGCTGGAGCAAAAACTTGCTGAGTCGACAAAGATGTATCAGTGCATGAAGGTTGTGCTGTTGGCGAGCATGAACGGCTACGCCCCACAAGTCGCCATCGAGTTCGGCCGAAAGGTACTGTACTCGACAGATCGACCGACGTTCCGCGAACTCGAAGACGACGTCAAAAGCCGGAAAGGTAAGTAGCTTTCCAGAACACCCGACCGTTTAGATTGTTACTAACCGCGCGGACGCGTCCAATGATCTCCCATGGTAAGAATTCATCGTGAGCGATTCAAGCGAACAGCCCATTGTAGTGAAGCGTATCAAGAAGGGGGGCGGCGGCGCGCATGGCGGGGCGTGGAAGATCGCCTATGCGGATTTTGTCACTGCCATGATGGCGTTTTTTCTTCTCATGTGGTTGATCGGGTCCACGGCCAAGGGCGATCTGGAAGGCATCGCCGAGTACTTTTCGACGCCTCTTAAGGTTGCACTCCAGGGTGGCTCGGGATCCGGCGATGCGTCAAGCCTAATCAAAGGTGGTGGTCAGGATTTGACCCGTACAGGCGGGCAAGTCAAACGCGGCGAAGTTGATGCGACCAAACGAACGCTCAGCCTTCAGGCCTTGAGAGGCGACCGGGAGAAGACCGATGAAGAGCGAGAGACGGCACGGCTCTCGGAGCTGAAAGCTAAGATCGAAGAGTTGGTTGATGCCGACCCTCAACTCAGACAGTACAAGAGCCAGTTGCTGCTTGACCTGACCTCCGAGGGGCTTCGAGTACAGATTGTGGATGCCCAGAACCGACCAATGTTCGATCTGTCGAGTGCTGAGTTGAAGCCTTACGCGCGGGAGATACTTCGGTCCATTGGCGCAGCACTCAATGGCGTCGAGCAACGAATCAGTCTGTCGGGACACACGGATTCTACTCCCTACGCCTCGGGGGATAGAGGGTTCTCCAACTGGGAACTCTCCGCGAATCGAGCCAATGCTTCGCGACGTGAGTTGATCGGCGGAGGGATGGATGAGTCGAAGGTGCTTCGGGTTGTCGGCCTGGCTTCCACCGTTATGTTGGACAAGCAGAATCCGGACAGCCCAATAAACCGGCGAATTAGCATCGTCGTCATGAACAAGAAGACGGAAGAAGCGGTTCGTCGGGACGCATCCGGACTCAATGGCGACGGTGTTCCGGTGGAGAGCTTGCAGCGATTGGACGGGAAAACGGTCCCGGCTGCCGAGTTGCCTGCCAAGAAATCATCTTAGTCTCCTGGGTGGTGCCGGGGGCCGGATGCTCAAGTTTTTGGCTCGGTCGACGTTAGTCTTCTCGCAGTCGATTGACATGAGCAAACACGTAGACTCGTTAGG
>JBAWHH010000352.1:0-1891 GCA_049593715.1 Rhodocyclaceae bacterium | reverse complement strand
GCCGTGCGTCCGTGGTAGCCGGTGAAGCCGCACTCCTCGCAGCCCGCGGCGTCGAAGAAGACCTGCTCCTGGTAGACCTCGGGGTCGAGTCCCGACTCGCGGAGAAGCGCCGGTGCGGTCGCCGCCGGCTGCCTGCAGCTAGGACAGAGCAGACGCACGAGTCGTTGGGCGAGGATGCAGTTGAGAGCCGAGACGAAGTTGTAGGGTTCGAGGCCCATGTGGAGGAAGCGGCCGATGACGTCGAAGACGTTGTTGGCGTGGACGGTGGTGAAGACCAGGTGACCGGTGAGGGCCGCCTGCACCGCGATCTGGGCCGTCTCCGCGTCACGCACCTCGCCCACCATGATCTTGTCGGGGTCGTGGCGCAGGATGGAGCGCAACCCGCGGGCGAAGGTCAGTCCCTTCTTCTCGTTCACCGGGATCTGTAGCACGCCCGGCAACTGGTATTCGACCGGATCTTCGATGGTGATGATCTTGTCCTGGCCGCGGTTGATCTCGGTGATCATGGCGTACAGGGTCGTGGTCTTGCCGCTGCCCGTGGGTCCGGTCACCAGCACCATGCCATAGGGTTCGTTCGCCAGCCGGCGCAGGGTGCGGATCGTCTTGTCGTCGAAGCCCAGAGAATCCAGCCGTACGCCCCGCACCTCGTCCGCCAGATCCTGCTTGTCCAGGATACGCAGCACGGCGTCCTCGCCGAAGATGCTGGGCATGATGGAAACGCGGAAATCGATCTGCCGCCCTTTGATCGACACTTTGAACCGGCCGTCCTGGGGCACGCGGCGCTCGGCGATGTCCAGTTCGGCCATGATCTTGATGCGGGAAATCACCTGTTCCGCGAGTTCGGCCCCGTGCACCGCGTTGGCCTGGTTGAGCACGCCGTCGATGCGGTACTTGATGACGATGCCGCCGCGGCCCATCTCGAGGTGGACATCGCTGGCATGGGCTTTCAAGGCGTCGTAGAGGGTCGAGTTCACCAGCTTGACCACGACGCTGGAGTCTTCCGTGATGCGCGCCAGGGAAAGCGTCTCGACGCTCTGATCTTCTCCAATTTCCGTTTCCGCGCGCCGGTCGATGGTATCGATGGCGCGGATGCCTTCTTCGTAGCGGGCGAAAAACGCTGCCAGTTCGTCTGCATGCACCAGCCAGACCGGACAGCTTCCGCCGAGGCGCGCGTCCAGCCAGTTGGGCAGATCGATCGCGAAGGGATCCGCCAGCAGTGCCACGATCGCCCCGTCGGCGGTTTTCACCACCACGCACTCCCGCTGCATCGCGTCGGTAAACGAGATCTGGTCGAACACCGGGGTCGATTTCTGCAACTGCTCCGAGCGCATCACCGGATAACGCAGCAGATCCCCGAGCCGCGCGACGAAATCCTCCGGTCCGAGACCGCACATGTCCTCCAACTCCGCCAGGAGGGGACGACCCGTCTGCGCAGCGCGAATACGGGCACGGCGAATCGTTTCCGCGTCCAGCGCGGTTGTGATGTTCGGCTCCTGAGCGCCCATGGATATTAGTTGGCGAATGTGGTGCGAGAAAGGCAGAGACCGTGCTCAGTGTAAGGCGGACCGGAGCCGGCAGCAGGCCACAGCCAGGGCCTGCGATGAAACCGCTTTCCGGTCAGCCGAATCCGCCCCCGCCCGCGGTGTCGTGAAGTTCGGCGCGCCAAGCGGCTACGGGCGGCAAGTCTAACCGAAATGTGCTGCGCTCGTATGCGCACCGGTGCGCGGAGCGAAAGGGCCGCTTTCGTCAATCGATTCAGGGATCTTTCGTTTGGGAGGCGACGTTCTTCATAGGGGACGGATGGGGGGCACGACAGGCCTGCAAACCGGCACAACGCCATCTGGCAGGAAGGTCGGCCCATGAGCGGGGCGAAATTCCGCAGTCCATGGCC
>JBAWHH010000351.1:0-1881 GCA_049593715.1 Rhodocyclaceae bacterium | reverse complement strand
CTCTTCCTCCCGCTGCATCCGGATGACCTGAGCGGCGTAAAGCACTGCCAGCACGGCCACGTTCCAGATCAGGAAATTGCTGAACAGGAAACCGATGTGGGCGATCAGGTAGCCGAAGTACATGGGGTGACGCAGGAAGCGGTAGGGCCCGCGGGTGACCAAGCGGCGGGTGGCAGGCAGGATGCCGAACGAGCGGCCGAGCGATACCTTGGCGAAAAGCTGGAACGTGATACCGACAATCTGCAGCACGGCCCCCGCAGTGTCCGGTATCAGCCGCAATCCGGGCGAAAGGTCCAGCGCGAGGAAATAGAACCACGCGTAGAGGCTGCAGATTACCGACATGAAGCGCCAGTCCCGGTGTTGGGCGCGGCGCAAAAAAGACAATGGCCGCCGCGGTGATCATTTTCACCACGGCGGCCAGCAAGACCGTGACACGCGTCGGATCTACCCGTCACTGGGAGAGCGCTAAGGCGGTAAAAGAGATAACCACCGCCGCAAACCCGATCCGCACAGCACGTCAACGATCAAAGACTCCAGGTGCTTCTTTTCGACTCGAGTACCCGGAGTCTCGCTCATTGTTATGATGGGAGCCACGCAGCCGTTTGAGTCAGTGTGCTCCGGCCGGCGCGGCGGCACATGATCTGGTTCTACTCTTTTGGGCCGTGACAATTGTCCTGTGCCGTACCGCGCAGGGCGTCAAGCGGGAAGGGCCTGTTCCTCGATCAACCCCGGCCGCAGAGCGCGTTCGCGAAAAGCCTCCACCACGTGTTGGCGCAGTTCCGCCTTGAAGGCGCGTTTGCGCAGGGTCCGGGCGCGATGATTGCGCTTGACGAGATCGAGGGGCTTTTCCGGCAAGGGCACCGGCAGGTGGTACATCTGGGCGTTGACCTTTCGCCCGCCTTTGGCAAGCCAGAAATCGTCGTAAGCGGGAAGCAGCCCTCGCGGCCCGTCACCCTGGCTGCCGCAGGTTTGGCTCTCCGCACTGATGCCGACGATGTGGTCGATCTGCAGCGCTTTGGCGACGCCCTCGGCGGCCGCGAGGAGCAGGGCAGCGGGCGCAATGTCGCCGCAGGTGCGGGTGGCCGTCCTGATGGCGTTCAGGCCAAGGCCTTTGCCTTGCATCCGGCCGATGTAGAGCGCGTGTTCCGCCGGGATGGCGGCGAGACTGCCCGGCCCTATGGCAAAGGACAGGGTGTAGATTCGCGCTGTGTCGAAATGGAACCCCAGGGATAGATCCCCTTCGCGCTGGGCGCCGCCGGAGAAGCTCATTCTTATCTCGCAGCGCTGGCCCTCGGCGTCGCACTGCCAGAGCGGTATCCCGCTATCGACGATGGTGCGAAAAAAGCCGCGGCGTACTCGGTCGAGCAGGAAACGGTAGTTGCTGCAGAGCAACTCCGCTCGCGCCGCACACGGCAAGCCCATGGCGAGGTAATTCCCCAGGTACTGGACGAGGATGCGCCGCCTGGCGCGGACGACGGGTACCAGATCGCGGCGCAGTAGCAGGACGGTGACGCGGGCCTGCAGCACGGGGTGGCGAAACATCCGGCCCAACTTGGGGATGCGCTTCAACTGCCTGTGGAACCACTTCGGCACGTCGAAGGAAACGTCGTTCGTGCTTGCGGCCCCTTCGACGGCTGTCGCCGGAGCGCCGAGGTCCGGCGGCTGGGGTGATTTATTTGTCATGGCGGCCTCCGATTCGGATCCGGGAGCCAGAAAGCCGCGTCCGCTTGATTTGAGTAGTGGTTGTCGTCAGCGAGCGCAAACCGGCGGCGAATATATCCCTTGCAGAGTGCATGGTCAAATGCGTCTGGTCTGTGCGGTCGTGAAGGTATCGTCGCGTGCGCGGCAACGGCGAGACCTGTCCGCCAGGCAGGCGGGGCG
>JBAWHH010000350.1:0-1607 GCA_049593715.1 Rhodocyclaceae bacterium | reverse complement strand
GGATGAAGAACTGGGGAATCAAGCGTCGAGTCGTGATCGAGAACGGGGATTGAAGCCCACAAGCCGCCTTCCGCCAAAAAAGCTGGCCAGATTCCGGAGAAGCGACAGCTACGCAAAAAAGCGACTCCCCAGCGCCCAAAGCCCGCCGGGGCCTTGTGCCGGTTCAGGCCTTGACCAGGGCGGCTTTCACCAGAGCGGAAACCCGACCCATGTCGGCGCGGCCGGCCAGCGCCGGCTTGACCAAGCCCATCACTTTGCCCATGTCCTGAGGCCCCACCGCACCGCTGGCGCGGATCGCCTCGGATATGGCCGCCGCAATCTCATCTTCGGAGAACTGTTGCGGCATGTAGGCGCTAATGACATCGGACTCGTGCTTCTCGACTTCCGCAAGGTCAGGCCGGTTGGCGGCCTCATATTGCTGGATCGAATCACGGCGTTGCTTGAGCATCTTCTCGATCACCGCGACCACTCCGGCGTCGTCAATCTCAATCCGGTCATCCACTTCACGCTGCTTGACCGCCGCCAGCAAGAGGCGAATCGCAGCCAGGCGAGGGGCGTCACGCCCGCGCAGCGCGGCTTTCATGTCTTCAGTGATGCGGGCCTTCAGCGACATGATGGGATTCCTGTCCGCAAAAACGCCAAAAGCCGGCGCCGCACAAGCGGGCCGGCCCTTCTATTCGCTTGCTTAATACAGCTTCGGGGGCAGCAATTGGCCGCGCAGGCGCTTGTGGTGGCGCTTGACCGCAGCAGCGAGCTTGCGTTTGCGCTCAGAAGTCGGCTTTTCGTAGAACTCGCGGGAGCGGAGTTCGGTCAGCAAACCCGCCTTCTCGATAGTGCGCTTGAAGCGGCGGATCGCCACTTCGAACGGCTCGTTTTCCTTGACGCGTACACCCGGCATGAATCGTTCCTTGGAAGACCCGGAAAGAGAGGGAGTATAACAAGGTCTTTACCGCAATCCAAGGGGGATGAGCGGCCCGTTGTCGTACCATACGAGTTTTGCCTCGACATGCTGGTTCTCGGTATCGAAACGTCCTGCGACGAAACCGGCGTCGCTCTGTTCGACACGGTGCGCGGCCTGCGCGCCCACACCCTGCACTCCCAGGTCGATCTGCACGAAGCGTATGGCGGGGTCGTCCCGGAGTTGGCGTCCCGGGACCATGTCCGACGCCTGCTGCCCCTGCTGCGCGAGGTACTCTCGCGGGCAGACTGCGCCGCCTCCGATCTTGACGGCGTCGCCTACACGGCGGGGCCTGGTCTGGCCGGCGCCCTGCTGGTTGGCGCAAGTGTCGCGCACGGCCTGGCTTTCGGTCTGGGCGTTCCCGCCATCCCCGTGCATCACCTGGAAGGCCACCTGCTCTCGCCCCTGCTCTCCCGGGACCCGCCGCGCTTCCCTTTCGTTGCGTTGCTCGTTTCCGGCGGACACACCCAACTCATGCGCGTCTCGGGCGTGGGGCAATATGAGTTGCTGGGCGAATCGCTGGATGACGCTGCCGGCGAAGCGTTCGACAAGACGGCGAAACTGCTTGATCTGGGTTACCCGGGCGGGCCCGCCCTGGCGCAACTGGCCGAGTCGGGCACCCCCGGCCGTGTTCGCCTGCCGCGACCGA
>JBAWHH010000349.1:0-3411 GCA_049593715.1 Rhodocyclaceae bacterium | reverse complement strand
AAATAGTGGCGGCCGAGCAGGGAGAAAAAGCGCTTGTTGAGGGCATAGTAATCCTGAGATGGCAGCCAACTCAGCAACTTGGTGGGCGGCCAGGCCCATGTGTGCCGGGTGATCCCCGGCAGGGCCGGGCGCCCGCGGCTGATCAGTTCGCAGCGGACTTGGGCTTCGGAAAGCGCCCGCAACTGCTGCTCGGCAACGAGGTCGATGCCGACGCCTTTGAGCTTGCCATCGAATACGTACAGCCAGGATTTCTCAGCCATCCGCCGGCTCCTCCAGCAACTCCTCCGTGACCGCCAAGGCAGCCTCCACCGGTATGGCGCCTACCGCGGGCTTCCTTTCCTGCAGGAAGTCGCCCGCCCACAATCGCCGGCTGCGGCGGGTCGGATGGTGCCAATGGACCGGATTCGTCGGCCCGAACAGGGTGAGCGTCCGCCGGCCAAACGCCGACGCCAGATGGCTGGCCGAGCCATCCACCGTCAACACGGCCTGCGCCCGGGACAGCACGGCCAGATAGGCCCGCAACGAGGTCTTGCCCGCCAACCTCGCCCCGTCGGTTGGCAAGCCCCTGGCGATGGCCCCCGCCATCTCCTGCTCCCAGGGCTCCGTTCCCGCCGTGATCACAACCGGACAATCCAGCGCCGGCACCAGCCGGGACAGCAAGGCCACCCACGAAGCAGCCGGCCAGGTCTTGCGGCGCCACGCCGACGTGGGATGGACGACCAGATAGCGTTCCGGTAGATCGGTGGGCATCCAGGCGGGGGGCGGTGGCGTCAGGCGCGGCGGCTGGAAAACGTCGCCCCCGACCGCGCGAAAGAACACCTTCGCCCGGTAATCCTGCCGCCCGTCTGCCCGCCAGATCTTTTGGAACATCAGAGGCCACCACCAGCCCCGTTCAGCGGCGCGGGTCAGCAGCAGATTGCGGCGTGCCGGGAAGACCCGCAGCGCGTCTGCCACGGAGGATAGTTTGGTATCGAAGCAGAACACGTCGCTGATCTTGGCGCCTCTCCCGTCCGCCAGGCGGACATGCCCCGGCATCAGGTCGAGCAGGTCGGCAAAACCAGGCCGGGTGCGCACCTGGATCGCCCGCCCATAGCGCTCGGCGAGGTGCTGGATTGCCGGCTGCAACAGGACGAGGTCGCCCAACTGCTTTCGATAGATGAGAAGGATGTCCCCAGCCGCCACGGTCACTTTGCCTGTCACGGCAGATTGCGCGCCTTGCACCAGGCCCGGAAATATTTCAGGAAAGAATAAAGCGCCGCATAGGCCGCTGTAACGACGCCCACCGCGCCATCGCGGTAGGCGCCCTTGCGGAAATACCATTTCAGAAAAGCGATCGGCGGACTGATCAGCGCCCGCGTCAAACTGGGCGTGATGGGTGTGTGGCTGGCGAGGCGCGCGGTATAGCTGTTGAGCTTGGAAAAGACCTCGTCCACGCTGAAGAAGGTGCTGTGGGTCACCTTGCCGGGAATCGTTTCCTTGCGCGCGAAGCCAACGACCTTGTCATCCACCGGCTGGTCATTGAAGCCCGCCTGGCGGCGATGGAAAAGCCGCACCGGCCGATCGGGTGAGGATACGGGGTAGATGGCATGCACCGGTCGTCCGAGCACGTGCCAGTGGCGTTGGATGCGGTAGCCGACTTCCGGGTCGGCGAGGCTTTCCTTGAGGCGGCAGATCGCTGCCACGCACTCGGGATCGAGGGTTTCGTCGCTGTCCAGACACAGCACCCAGTCGTGGGTGGCTTGGGCGATGGCGAAATTCATCTGCCGCGCGTGGGTTTCGTAGCGACGGTGGATGGGCGTGACGCCGTGGCCGGCGAGGAAATCCCACGTTCCATCGCTGCTCCCGGAATCCACTACCACCATTTCGTCGGCTACTTGCAGGGCGGCGCGCAGGCAGGGATCCAGGGTGCGCATGGAATTGTAGGTGAGGAGGCAGACCGTCACCCTCTGCATCAACTCCCCCCCGCCTCGGCAGCGAACAGGCGCTCGAAAACGCGCTCGTGGCGCGTGGGCTCGACGGTTTCAGTCAGTTCCTGAAGCAGCGGCGTGGCGGCGACGAAGGTGCGGGCTTCGGCAATGTTTTTGCGGTAGTCCCGGTCGATGAACCGCTCCCAGCCACGGGTCAGGAAGAGATCGAGTACGCGGCTAAGCAGGCGCAAGCGGCTGATCCAGGCTTCGATGGTCGCGCGGTTCTGGGGTGCATCGAAGCCGTGGAACTTGTTGATGCGCAGATGGGAAAAACCGCCGACGTGGCAATAATCGACCCGGTCATCGACATCGATTACCCGCAAGCCGTGGGCCTGTGCCCGCAGAGATCCGGCGATCAGGGTGTCGACGTTGGGCGCAACCAGGGCGGCTGCCGGAAACTCCCGGCCCAGGCGCCGCAGGGCCCGCGCGTCCTTGTTGAAGCGCTGTTCGTTGAGGCTCAGGTGAAGTCCGGTATTGAGGGTGAAAAGGTTGGTCTTGATCGGGAAAAACGTGCGGCCGTCGATGTCGAGATGCCGATTGCCGCGAATACCCGCGGAGATGGAATAGACGTCGGGGGCAAGGGTTTCCCGGCCGACATCCCACCAGGCGCGGCCGTCGATGAACAGATCGGCGTCGATGAACGCCAGATGCGCCTCTTGGCGGAACTGCCGCACCACGTCGTTGATCATCACCTGGTGCCACTTGCCGGGAATGCGGTCGTGGGACAGGATGCCGAACAGGCCGTAGGTCACCTCGGCGCCGGGAATCTCCCGCAACCACGCCAGAAGATCGGCGCGCTGATCAGAGGCAACGCCGTCCACATGGATGAAAAGGCGGAAATCCGGACGCAACTCGGTAGGGCAGGCCGCCAATGCGGTTTCCGCCGCCAGGCGGGCAAAGACCGGCGTATAGGTGCCGGCGCAAAAGATGTGGTGGGAAGGCAGCGTGGTCGGCTCGGCGGCAACTGCCGGCGGCAAATCCTTCTGGGCGGCGCTGACCAGACGGCGCAGCAGAGTGGGGCGGCGGTTGCGCCGGATCAGTCCGTACACGGCCCGCTTTCCGCCACGGGCGCGTTTTCCTCCGCCTTCTGCCGCTGGTACAGGCGGGCATACAGGCCATCGGCAGCCAGCAGCTCGGCGTGGGTTCCCTCTTCGACCTTGCTTCCGTGCGAGAGCACGATGATGCGGCTGGAACGCTCGATCGTCGACAGCCGGTGGGCAATGACGATGGAGGCGCGGCCGACCATCAGTTCGTCCAGGGCGGCCTGCACGGCACGCTCGGATTCGGTGTCCAGGGCAGAGGTTGCTTCGTCGAGGATGAGGATGGGCGCGTTCCGCAGCAAAGCGCGGGCGATCGCCAGGCGTTGGCGCTGGCCGCCGGACAGCTTGACGCCCTTTTCCCCCACCAGGGTGTCCAGCCCCTCGGGCAGGCGGTCGATGAACTC
>JBAWHH010000348.1:0-6862 GCA_049593715.1 Rhodocyclaceae bacterium | reverse complement strand
TCCCAGCTCGTGTCGGGGTCGAAGCTGGCCGGCGGCGTCCTTGCATACCCGTCGAAGCCCAGATCCTTGGAAGCCGTCCGCTTGAGAATCGAGATCACCTGGGCGGCCGTCAGCCTTGGGTTCGCCGAAATGGCCAGCGCCGCAACGGCAGCGGTCAGCGGCGTGGCGCTGGATGTGCCGCCGAAATTGGACCTGACGGCTTCGTCCGATCCGGTCGCCGTGGTGATGCCGAGGCCGGGCACCGTCAGCCGGCGGTACTGATGGCGGTTGCTGCTGGGGGCGCAGAGCGAAACGCCGGTGCCGTAGTTCGAGTAGTGGCTGCGCCGGGCATTGCTGGCCACGGCGGCGATGTGCATGACCCCGGGCAGAGCGGTCAGATTGTGGGTGAACTGGCGCGCCCGTTTGACGCCGATCCACGTGGCGGTCCCGTCGGCGTTGTCGCGCCAGCCCTGGTCATAGGGCACGTCCAATGTGGTCGTGTGCTGGATCGGGCAGTTCTGGTTGCCCGCCGCCCAGAGAAAGATGATGCCCCGCCCGCGCCGCCCCCCGCTCACCGAGAGTTCGCGGATCCGGTTCACCACCGCCGTGGCGTAAACGCTGGTGGGACTGCTGCCCCAGGAGTTCGAGACGATATCCACCCTGTTCGCCATGTAGTTCAGCGCCGTCAGCAACTTGGAGTCGCTGATGAAGAAGGTGGGCCCGTCGTTTTCCCATTTGATCGGCAGCAGCCGGCATCCCGGCGCCGCGCCCACGGTCAGCACCGCATCCACTTCGCCGGCAATCACCCCAGCGCAGGAGGTGCCATGGTTGGAGCCGGCTTTGTACATTTGGGCCGGTTGCGCATCGACGTCGTCCCGGACGACCAGGCGCTCGCCGACGAAGTAACCCCAGCCAGCAAATTTTCCCGGCGAGTTGAAATCGGGGTGATCGAGCCGGCAGCCATCATCGGTCACGCCGACCACCACGTCGAAGCTGCCGAAGTGTTCGAGAATCTGCCAAGCCTCTTCGCAACGGGCTGAGGCCCGCGGATCGACAACCGCATCCTGCAGGCGCCGGTGCAAGTGCCACTGCTGGGCGTAATTGGGGTCGGTGGGCAACGCGAGGGGCTGAAAGCTCGTTGCCCGGTAGTTCAGATCGTTTTCGGCGATTTCCACCAGGGGCTCGTTTTCGGTCAGCTCCACCACCAGGGCCACCGCGTCCCTGCCCGTATGCTCGGTCAACTGGAACAGATAGTCCCGCTCGCCGTACTTCTGCCGCAGGACCAGGCCGTAGCGGCTGGCGAAGGCGTCCACTGCCGCCGGTGGCAGACCCTCGCGGAACGTCACCAGGATGCGGTCGGTGACCAGAAAGTCGTTCCCGGTTTCCGCCTCGACGTACGCGCCATGGGTGGTGGCGACCCTGCTGGCTTCGTCCATCAGGTTGTCGATCTGCCCCTCTGGGGCGGTGACTCGCGACGAGCGGGGAGACAATCTTTCGGAAGCGGCGATCCCCGCCCTGGCGAGCTTTTCCGGCGTGGCGCGCACGACGAACTCGTTGCCGCTTTTCTTCAGAACGAGTTTCTCACCGCCGCGGTAGGTGTAGGTATCCTTGTTCGAAGCCATGGCCGCTTTTCCTCCTGAGTCTGCCGGACGTCCGCCAAACGGAGAACGTTCCGCGTTGTTTGTGGAATACCGCAGAAATCTGCGCCGTTGGTGAGATCAGCTACCGAGGTGAAACACCGCACGCCCCATGCGCGCAAGGCTTGCGGAGGCGGCTCGAAAGTCCGGCGCAGGCAGGTGCCCGGTGGCCTGAGAGCCGTTCGAGCATGGCCAACGCCCCCTCCTCGGCTTGGCATGTCGATGGTGCCGACGGGGCATTGTCCTCCCCAGCGGAAGAACCGCAATACGACACAAGGATGAGGGATTCCGCTTCGGCGACAGGGTGCAACGTCGGGCGCGACCGCCCCGGACCCGCTGCCAGCGTTCCGAATCGGGGAGTTCTGCCGGGAAAACTGCTCTTCTCCGCAGGCCGACAATCGCCGATTCCTGAGCAAATAGCGGCCGAAGAATCTCGTCGATCACCTTTTGAGGAAACGATGGAAAAGAATCTGCTCGCCCTCGCCCTGTTGTCCGTTTTTGCGGCCCCCGCTTTCCCGGATGAAACCGCACCCCGCAGCCTTACCGCCAATGCCGGCCTCGTTTCGGACTACATCCTGCGCGGCATCAGTCAGAGCCAGCACAAGCCGGCGCTTCAGGGCGGCGTCGACTATGCCCACGCCAGCGGACTCTACGTTGGCCTGTGGGGTTCGACCGTCGAATGGGTTGATCGCTCGGATTACGTCTATCACGACGGCAACCACGTCGAGTTGGACCTCTACGGTGGTTTCAGGGGCGCTGCCGGCGATTTCACCTATGACCTGGGGCTGGTCCGCTACTACTACCCGGGGGATCTCAACCGGGCGCCCGCAGGCAAGATCCAGAATCCGGTGACCGCCAATACCACCGAAGCCTACGTTGGCGGGGGCTGGAAGTTCGTCAGCCTGAAGTACAGCCGGGCGATCTCCAGGAGCTTCGTCGGCTGGGGCGGCAGCAGCAGCGACACCCGCTCCCGGGGCAGCGATTATCTCGACCTGAGCGTCACCTACCCGATCGCCGAGACGGTGAACCTCCTGGCCCACGTAGGCCACCAGCGGGTCCGGAACAACAGCTACGCCAATTACACGGACTGGAAACTGGGGGTGACCAAGGACTTCGGCTTCGCCATTCTTGGCCTGGCCTACACGGACACCAACGCGCGTTACAAGGCCGGCCGGGTGAATGGCGCTGACTATGAATCGGCCTACAACTGGTCGGCCAAGGATGTCAGCAAACCGGTCGTCACCGTTTCGGTCCTGAAGAACTTCTGATCGAGCCCCGCTCCTCGCCGTGGGCCCCATAGAGGGCCGGCGGCGGAAAGCTGCCGCCCAACTGCCAAGCCGCTCCGGCGAGCTATCAAGCCCGGAAATCCGGCACCGCACCGCTGCGTCAAAGCCACTTTTCCACTGCCGCGCGATCGGGCAAACCGCCGCTATGGACGACCTTGCCGTCGATGGCGACGCCGGGGGTGCTGAGCACGCCCATGCCGACGATCTCGGCGATTTCGGTTACTTTCTCGATGCGGATTTCGGCGCCTTTGCTGCGCGCGACTTCTTCGATCAGCTTTGCGGTGGCTTCGCATTTGGCACAGCCGGTACCGAGCACTTGGACGACTTTCATGATGATTCCTCCGTGGGGGAAGGGTGGGAAAGGGTGGTTCAGAGGCGCGTCGAGGGCTCCCGGGTCGAGCGCGCCGCAATCGCCGTGACGCCCACGGCCACCGCCAGCAGCAGTGCGGACGTCCATAAGTTGCTCAGGCGCCCGGGCGCCAGGGCGAGCAAGGCGCCCAGCTCCAGCATCATGACGCCGGACATCAGTTTGAGCAGGCGGCCTTCCCGCTCGGTGAGCCGGTGGGCGCCCAGGGTGCCGATGAAGGCGGCCACGATCAGGGCCAGGGGCACGACGTAGATCAGGTTGTACAGGGCCAGATAACCGTAGCGCGCTGCGGACGCCAGTTCGTTCATGGTCAGGATGCGGGTGTAGACCATGGGGAAACCGGCGGTGCATAGCAGTTCGTAGAAATTGGCCGCCACGGCGAGCAGCACCGTGGCGCCGAACATGGCGGGGAAGTTTTCGGCGCTGATGATCGTCCGGGCGCGGCGGTAGAGATCGGGCTTGCGCGATGCCGGGATGGACAGGCTGATGCCACGCTCGAAGGCGAAGAAATCCTTGATGTTGATCAGCCCGGCGAGGATGGCGACGATGCCCGCGGCCAGCGTGATCCAGGTCAAGGTTCCGAGCATCTGGAACAGGTTGAGCCACGCCGCCATGAAAGCGAAGTACATGATTCCGGAAGTCAGGACGAAGGTGCCGCCGATGACCAGCATGCGGTGGCGATCCTTCTGGTGGGCGAGCAGGCTGAGCAGGAACAGCAGCACGAAGAAGGCGCAGGGATTGAAGGCGTCCAGCCCGGCCAGCACCAGGGTGAAAATGGGCAGGGAGAAGCGGTCGGATTCCACCCGGCCCAGCAGGGGGACTTGCACCGCGCCCGCGGTTGCGCCGCTCGCCGCTGGGTCTGCCCGGCCGAACTGGCGGCAGGCATCCAGCCGCGCCAGCAGGGCGGCGCCGCTGCTGGCCGCGTCTTGCCAGCCTACTTCCATTTCGCCGCAGACGGCCAGGGTGGGCACGGCTTCGGCCGCCTGCCCGAGGGACTGCGCAAGTTCGACGAAACGCCGGGCATTGTCCCGGTTGGCGGAGACTTCCAGCGAGTGCAGGCGCACCCAGGGGCGCTCACGGGGAATTGCCTCGACGAAAGGGCGGGCCTCCTCGCAGTGGGGACAGGTCTCCGACCAGAAGAAATAGAGGTGAACCTGGGCTCCACCTTCGCTGTCGCGGTCGATCCAGGTGGTCTGGGCAACGCCGGGAACGCTGAGCAAAAGCAACAGCGCGACGCCGATCCCGCGCGCGCCCACGCTCTGCGCGGTAGCGGCGATCTTCCACACCCAACTCATGGCGTTGCGGACCTCCTCAAAGCACCAGATTGAACACGAACCCCACGACCAGGATGCCCGCCGCGACCACGCCGACGAAAGTGGCGATCAACGGCAGCTTGAGCACCTTGCGCAGGATGATCATCTCCGGCAGCGACAGGGCGATCACGCTCATCATGAAGGCGAGCACCGTGCCCAGCGCCGCACCCTTGTTCAGCAGCGCTTCGACGACGGGGATGATGCCCGCCGCGTTGGAGTACATGGGCACGCCGATCAGCACCGCCACCGGCACCGACCACCAGGCGGAATCTTTGCCCATGATCGACGCCATGAAATCCTCCGGCACGTAGCCATGGATGCCGGCACCCACGGCAATCCCCACCAGGATGTAGGGCCACACCTTGCCGACGATCTCGCGCACGTGTTGCCACCCGGCCGCGAATCGTTGCGGCCAACTCATGGACGACGATTCGTGTTGCGCTGATGTCTGGGGGATGGCCCGCACCCAGTCTTCCAGATGCCGTTCCATGCCCAGCCTGCCGATGACGATGCCCGCTACGATGGCTACCAGCAGCCCCAGCGCCAGGTAGAGCCCAGCGACTTTCCAGCCGAACAGGCCGAACAGCAGGGCCAGCGCCACCTCATTGACCATGGGCGCCGAGACCAGAAACGAGAACGTCACCCCCAGCGGCACTCCCGCCGACAGGAAACCGATGAACAGCGGCACCGCCGAGCAGGAACAGAAAGGCGTGACGATGCCCAGGCTGGCCGCCAGCACGTTGCCCACGCCCTGCCGCCGCCCCGAGAGCAGGGCGCGGGTGCGTTCCGGGGCGAAGAAGGTGTGGATCACTCCCATGGCGAACACCACGAGGGTGAGCAGCAGCAGGACTTTCGGCGTGTCGTAAATGAAAAAATGCACCGCCTCGCCGAGCCGGTTGCCCCGGCCCAGGGGCGTCAGGCCGAACAGGGCATCGGCGATGGGAGTGAGCTGCGAATAGATCGCCACCCACCCGGCGAGAAAGGCGCTCACGGCAAGCCAGGGCCAGAGCGCGCTGGGGTTGCCGCGCAGGGTTTGTTCGGTATTCATGAATCGATTTCCATGGGAAAAGTTTTTAGTCTCTCTTGGCGACGCGGGTATTCACGCCGCGGCTTGCGCCGCCGTCTTGCCCAGGAGGGCGGTGCGGTCGGGCCGGTTGGGCATGCTGGTCAGACGGGCGCGATCGTTGGCGCACAGCGCGTCGGCCCCCATGCCTTCGGCCATTTCCTGGACGATGCGCACCGCCCACAGCGGCATCTGCCGGTGCATCTGATAAATCACCCACTTGCCGCATTTGCGCTGGCTCAGCACCCCCGCGGCGCGCATCAGGGCAAGGTGGCGCGAGACTTTCGGCTGCACCACGTCGAGGGCATGAAACAGCTCGCACACGCAAAGCGAGCCCTGGGCGAGCAGTAGTAGAAGAATGCGCCGGCGCAGGGGGTCGGCAAGTACGACAAAAAACTCCGCCGGGTCGAGTCGGTAGGTCATCGAGGTAGTGAAAAAAACAGGAGGAAACCCAAGCCGCAGCCCGCCGTGAGGGCGGGCTTTTGCAGCGGACCGGTGCGCATCGGCAAGCTACTTGATGCGGCCCGCCGCCCTCAGGTCGGCACAGGGATCGGCGCGCATCGCCATCAGCTTCGTGCCTTTTTCTTGCGCCCGCGCTTCCATCATGCGGTGATGCTCGCCCATGTAGGTTCGGCATTCCTCGTAAGTGCGCAAGTCGCGAATCTTGGCCTGATGGGCGCTGCGCTCGGTCGACGTCATCAGCGCGTAGCCCGGCGTATTCCCCTGGGTGACGCGCCAGCCACCGCCCGGCCCCATGCCCCCGCCCATGGCGGCCCCCATTCCCGGCCCGATTTGCGCCAGCGCCGCGGCGGTGCCCATGGCCAGCAACAGCGCGCCGAGTGTTCCCGTAACCAGTGCTTTCATGTCGGTTCTCCCGAAAGGACTACGTTTGAACGTCTACGCGACGCGTTCCGCCGCGTTACCCCTTTTCCGCCAGCGCGGGCGGGGCCCGCCAATGCGCCGCCGCCGTCAGGATTCGTATTCGCGGGAACGGATGCAGAACTTGCCTTCCCACTTGGCCGGTTGCGGCATCAGCAGGCCAACTCATATGTTAGAAAAGATATGTTCGGCTTTTCGGGAAAGTCCGGGCCGGTTTGATGCAGGTCAAGCGTTTCCAGCGGCAGAGGGCGAGGCGGGTGTTGGGCCGGCTGACGCGCGGGACTTCCGTTGACCCAATTCGGCGGCTGATCCGGGAAGCAGGGCGATGCATCTTGCTA
>JBAWHH010000347.1:0-2948 GCA_049593715.1 Rhodocyclaceae bacterium | reverse complement strand
CCACCGATCAGCGGCTGGCCGCCACTGGCGCCGCCGACGTCATCCTGGGCGGTCATGAGCACGCGCTGTTGCAGTCGTTGGCGGGGCGCACGCCGGTCTTCAAGGCGGGGTCCGACGCGCGGGTTCTTGCGCGCATCGACCTGGTTTTCAACGCCCAAATCAAGCGGCTGAAGCACATCGACTGGGCCATGCTGCCCGTGACCAACGCCGTCGCCGACGATCCCGCGGTGGCGGAAGTCGTCGCCGGTTACGAACGCAAGCTCGCGGCGCTGCTCGACCAGCCCTTGGGCGAAACCGCGGTGCTACTGGACGCGCGCCAGGAAGCGAACCGTTCCCGCGAGACCAATCTGGGAAGCTGGATTGCCGATGTCTATCGCGCCCGTACCGGCGCCGACGCGGCCATCGTCAACGGCGGTTCGATCCGGTCCAATACTACCTATGGGCCGGGCCGACTTTCCAAGCGCGACATCCTGAGCATCCTGCCTTTCGAGAACCCCATCGTGAAACTGGAGGTGCCGGGCCGCGTGCTGCGCCAGGCCATCGAGCATGGCCTGTCGGAGGTGCATGTTTCCAGCGAAAGCGGCAAGTTCCCCCAGGTGTCGGGCATTCGCTATCGTTACGACGCTGTTCGCCCGGCAGGGTCTCGCTTGCTGGAGATCACCGTCAGCGGCAGTCCCCTCGCTGACGATCAGCGATACGCGGTGGCGACAAGCAGTTACTTGGCGGAAGGCCACGACGGCTACACCATGCTGAAAGGCCTGCGATATCTGATCGCGCCGGAGAACGCCCTCAGCGAGTCGGCGGAAGTGATCGAAGCGCTGGCGGCAGCGCGGACAATTTCCCCCGCGACTGACGGCCGTATCGAGCGCGCGGATTCTCCGCACTGAGAGCCGTCGTGTTCTTCACAAGCGTTGAGCCTGACAATCCCTGATGACGAGCGTTTGGGCGGTTCTGGAACGCGGCGCCGGTTGGGCAAGGCTGGTCCCGGTCGCTGCCAGGAGCGCGGTCAGGCTCCTGCCGAAGCCTCCAGAAGATTCGGGAATCGATCAACCCGATAGCCGGTGGCCAGGGCGACGAAATCCGCTATCTCCTGCCGGGCCCATCCTTCACCGCGCCCGAGTTCAGTGGCCATGAGGTTTGCCACTGCAGGAGCAACGTCCATGGCCGCCCGTGCATCCAGAAGCAGGCAACGGCTACGACGGGCGAGAACGTCCTCGACTCGACGCGCCATTTCGTGACGGCAAGACCAGAGCACCGTCGCGGGCGTCAACGGCAAAGCGGCATGTAGCGGCTCGCCCAATCCGGAATCGGACTGGGTTATCGCCGCAATTCCCGCCGCGCCGGGCATTTCGATAGGAAGATCTGCCGTCAGGCAAGGTCGCGCCGGCAGCGCACCCAGGGTCTCGACCATGTCCACCGCGTCTTCGGCCATGCGGCGATAGGTGGTCCATTTCCCGCCTGCGACGGTGAGCAACCCGGACACGGGATCGATCAGCAGGGTATGTTCCCGCGACAGCGAAGCCGTCGGGGCGCCATGGCCCGCAACCAGTGGCCGGATTCCGGCAAACGCGGACAGAATGTCGTCCGGCGACACGGCACGCGCCAAGTAGCGGTTCGCGCCGGCGAGTAAGAATTCGATCTCCCCAGCCTGTGGTTTAGGTTCGATGGCGGGCCCGGACACTGCCACCTCGGTGGTACCAACGATCACCCGGCTCTGCCAAGGAATGGCGAACATGACCCGGCCGTCGGCGGTGTGGGGCACCATGATCGCCGCCTCGCCGGCGAGCACCTTTTGCGGCAGGACAATGTGGGTGCCCTGGCTCGGCGCGATGATCGGTGCAGCAACGGGATCGTCGAGGCGCCGGATGTCGTCGCAGAATGGGCCGGCGGCATTCACCACGACGCGGGCATCGACCTCGAATTCGTTGCCGGATTCCATCTCCCGCAGGACAGCGCCCCGAATCTGACCGCCGGTCTTGCGCAAGCCAATTGCGCCGCAGTAGTTGAGCACGGCCGCACCCTTGCGTGCTGCGGTCTGCATCAGCGCCAAGGCGAGGCGGGCATCGTCGAACTGGCCATCGAAGTAACGCGTTCCGCCAAGAAGTCCCCTGGTTTCGATGTTGGGAATGGTGGCGACGACTTCATCTACCTCCAGATGCCGCGATGGGCCGAATCCGTGTTTGCCCGCCAGCAGGTCGTAAAGCTTGAGGCCAACGCCGTAGAACGGCGATTCCCACCACTCGTAGCTCGGTACCACGAAGGCGCGCTCATGGACGATCTGGGGTGCGTTGCGCCGCAGGATTGCGCGTTCCTTCAGCGCCTCGGCAACCAGCGCAACATTGCCCTGCTTCAGGTAGCGCACGCCACCGTGGATCAGCTTGGTCGATCGGCTCGACGTGCCCTTGGCGAAATCGTCCCGCTCCGCCAGCAGGACGGAATGGCCGCGTGAGGCGGCATCCACTGCAATGCCCAAGCCCGTAGCGCCGCCGCCAATCACAAGCAGATCCCACCGTCGGCCTCGTTCCCTCGCGCGGTCAAGCATGTCTTCACGGTTCATTGAGTCAGCCCTGCGTAGCGGGCAAAGGTTGCATCTGGCACGGCGCGCGGGTCAATCGTTTGAGCCTTGCAGCGCTTCAATACCGTTGAACTAAACCGCTATCGCGGTGGCGGATAGCGCAGCGGCATTGCGTTGCTTCCCACGCCAACGGGGGCCCCGTCATCCAGCCGGTCTCTTGCCCCCCATTGTGCTGAATCCTCGATCCTGATCGTTGCGGGGGACGTCCCCGCGTTGATCGAGGAGACGCAGATGAAATCCCTACGTCAGCAGATGACCGAAGCGATGGTTCTGCGCGGTTTTGCCGCGCGCACCCAGGAAGCCTATCTTGGCGCCGTTGTCGCCCTTGCCAAGCACACGCGGCGCCCCCCCGACAGCCTTGCCGCCGCCGAGG
>JBAWHH010000346.1:0-11958 GCA_049593715.1 Rhodocyclaceae bacterium | reverse complement strand
ACCGTGCCGGCGAGCTGGATCGCACCGCCGAATAGCAGCAGCTTCTCGGTAAGCGTCGTTTTGCCCGCATCGGGGTGGGAAATGATGGCGAAAGTGCGGCGTTTCTGCACTTCCCGCAGAAGGTCTGGGGCGGAGGTCGAATCGTTCATGGTGTGGGTGGGTTGCGCGGGGCCGGGCCGCAGAAAAAACAAAACCGCCGGCCGACTTTCGGCCGGCGGCATGGCGCGCCCATTTGACGGGCTCGTCAGACTTTTCTGCGGTGCTGGCTACGGTATGAGTATACCAAGCCCGAAACTCCGGACCGCCAGCAACATCGGCGGCGGGCCGTCAGACGGATGTGACGCCGTGCCGGATGGCCCACTTGGTCAGTTCGGCCACGCTGTGCAGGCCGAGCTTCTGCATGATGTTGCGGCGATGCACGTCCACGGTGCCGGGGGAAATGTGCAGGCGTGCGGCGATCTGGGGGGAGGTGAGCCCGTCGGCGAGGAGTTGCAGAACCTGGCGCTCCCGTTTACCGAGCTTCTGCAGTTCGCGCTGGCCGTTCATGTTGGGCGCTAGGGTGGCCTGTACCATCGTCGTGGCGACCTCCGGGCTAAGGTAGGTCTGATGGTTTGCGACGGTGCGGATGGCGCGCAGCAGCTCTTCGGCTGCCGCTTCTTTCACGACATAGCCCTTTGCTCCGGCCCCCAGCATCTCCGTCACGAACCCTTGCTCGAAGTAGGCCGACAAGGCGATGACGCCGATGTTCGGGTGGGTGGCGAGGAGCTGTCGCGTCGCCTCAATGCCATTGAGTCCGGGCATGTTGATATCCATCACCACCACGTCGGGCGCAATGCTGCGCGCCTGGTCGAGTGCCGACAGGCCATCGCCCGCCTCGCCGACCACGGCGATGGTGACGTCCTTTTCCAGCATGGCGCGCAAGGCTTCGCGGAACATCTTGTGGTCGTCGGCGAGCAATACGCGTATCGGCATGGGCATGTCCCTGGTCGTGGCGATGTGGAGCGCTCCGGATCGAGCCGGAGCTGTCGGGCCGGATCCGCATGGGTGCGTGCGCCCCCTATGCAGCGCCGATCCTATCGTAATAGATTTTGCCGCGCGGGCGCCGGCAAGTTGATCCGGGTTGGTTCGGCGGGACGCTTTCAGCGGTGGGCGTCGGCGTCCTGGGAACAATCAATTTCGACGTGAATCCGGGTGCCGCCGTCAGGAGACGATTCGAGGTTGAAGCGCGCCCCAGCGAACTCGGCGCGTTCGCGCATGATCAGCAGGCCCAGTCCCGGTCTGCGGTTGCCGGGCAGCATCTGATCGAGTTCGAAACCCACACCGTCGTCGGCGATGGTAAGGCCCGTCCAGTCCGTGCCGTTGATCAGCGTCAGATCGACGGACCGGGCCAGGGCATGTTTGGCGCAGTTGGTCAGCGCCTCCTGGGCAATGCGGAACATCGCCGATTCCACGTCGGCCGGCAGTCGGCGCTCCTGCCCCTCGCGGCGGACGCTAACCGCGATGCCCGTGCGCCGGGTGAAGCGTTGGGCGTAGCCTTCGAGTGTCGCCCACAAGCCGGAATAGTCCAGGACGGCCGGCCGCAATTCGGAGCAGATGTCGCGAATGCTCGCGGTGGTGTCTTCCATGAGCGCACGGGTGTCTTCCAGGCGCAGCTCGATTTCCTCCGCCAGTGGCGCAGGGAGGGCCGTTGCGAGGGTGGCGAGATTGATGCGGATGGCGGCCAGATTGGGGCTGGTGCGGTCGTGCAGCTCACGCGACAGGCGTCGCCGCTCGTCCTCCTGGGCCGCCACCAGACGCCGCGAAAACTCCTCGATCCGGCTTGCCTGTTCCGCCCGCTCCCGTTCCAGCTTCTTGCCCTCGGTGATGTCCTGCACGATGCCGCGCAGCCGGACGACACGCCCGTCGGCATTCTTCACCGGAACGATGACCGCATTGTGGATGGCCTCCCGCGCTTCCGAAGAACGCAGCTTGAGTTCCACCTCGACCCGCTCGCCGGTGTCCCGCGCCAATCGAATCGAAGCGTTGGCCCGCGCCGCTGAATCCATGTCGTAATGGGACAGTAAGATGCCGGTCGTCGGCACGCCTTCCGACGGGCCCCGTCCGAGCAATCTCAATGCCTCGGCGGACAGGGTGATCTCACCGGTGCTCGGATTCGTTTCCCAGTCGCCGATGCGGCCGATGGCCTGAGCCTCCTGCAGGCGCGCGGCGTTGCGCCGCAAACCCTCCTCGGCTTCGCGGCGGAGTTGTTCGCGCTCGAATTGATCCATGGCGAAAGCGAGGTTCTCCGCCATGCGTTTTAGCAGGCGCACCGCTTCCTCGTCGAAGAAATCCTTCTCCGGCCCATAGCCGGTGAGGATGCCGATGGGCTCGCCTCCCAGGCTCAGGGGCAACGAGATCGACGAGGCGAGGCCGAATTTTGCCGCCCGCTCGTGCCATGGCGCGGTGATGGGATCGGCGCCAAAGTCGTTGCTCAGGATGACGCGCTGCTCGCGGAACGCTACGGCAGTGGGACCCTGGCCGAGGACGAGGTCGGCCCGGGTAGAGATCGTCAGTCCTTCCAGATAGCCCATGGCGGGACCGAATGCTTCGGCGCACATGATCCTCTCCGACGCCTGGTTTGCCACGCCAACCCACGCCAGGCTGAATCCGCCATGTTCCACGCAGGCGCAGCACACGGCGCGGAATACGTCACGCGGACTGGCGCTGCGTACGATGGCCTCATTGGTCGTGGAAATCGCGGCATACAGTTGGGAAAGCCGCCGCACGCGGGCGATGGCGTGGTTTCGTTCGGTGATGTCCAGCAATTGGGAGATGAAGTACAGGGGGCGGCGGGATGCGTCCGTGACTAGGGAACGGCTCGCCAGCAGGGAGATGGTCTCGCCGCCTTTGCGGATGTCCCGCTTCTCGATCTGGCCGCTCGCCAGTTTCCCATCCAGCAGTTGTCGAAGCAGATTGGCGTCGCGTTCGCGGTCGTCCGGGTGGGTCAGCTGCATGACGGTCATGCCCACGAGTTCGTTCTCGTCGTACGCCAGCAGGCCGCATAGGGCGGGGTTGGCCTTGAAAATCTGTCCATTCAGGGCCACCAGGGCCATGCCGATGGGCGCCTGGTCGAACGCGTTCTGGAATCGCTGTTCACTTTCGCGTAGCGACAACTCGGCCAGCTTGCGTGCGGTGATGTTGGTATGGGCAATGACTACCCGCACTGGTCCGGCTCCGTGCAGGCGGCTCGCCCGCATCACGAACCAGCGCTGCTCTTCGGGGGCGTGACAGGGGTACTCGCAGGAATACTCGGTGAGCTTGCCTCTGGCCACGTCGCGGATTCCCTGCGCCATTTCCGGCGCCCGCCCGCTATTCGCGCCGGTCGCGGCATCGCAGACCGCCAGGCAGTTCTCGCCCACGCCGGCTCTGCAATGCCCATATCCGTTGGCGTCAGCGAAATCCCGCCACGCCCGATTGACGGCCAGGATTATCCCGCGCTCATCAAGGACGCAGATGTGGGCGTCGAGGGCATCGAGAATGCCCTGATTGAATCGCGTCAGCTCGCGCAGTTGCTCTTCCGCCCGTTTGCGTTCCGTGATGTCCTGGACTGTTCCGCGCAGCTTGATCACGCGTGAATCTGGTCCCCGGATTGCGGCGCACCGGGCGCTCACCCAGCGCGAGTCTCCGTCGGGATGGGGAATCTCCAGGTCGAGTTCAGCGGGGGCGCCGGATCGGATGGCCTCCTTGAGCGCGACTTCGGCCTGGGCCGCGCTGTCGGGCGCCAGCAGCGACCGGTAGGCGTCGAGGCTCGGCCCGAAGTGGATCGGATCGCGGTGAACAACGCCCGAAAGCTCCTCCGAAATGTTGACCTCGTCGGTGTCCGCGATCCATTCCCAACTGCCGAGCTGGGCCACGTTCTGCGCTTCCCGCAGCAGGCGCGACTGGCGCAGCAGGGCATCGCGCTGCAGGTGCAACTCGATGAACACAGCCACTTTGGACCGCAGGACGTGGGGCAACACCGGCGCAACGAGATAGTCCGTGGGGCCGCGGTCATATCCCGCAAAAAGGGCGCGTTCGCCGGGGTAGCTTGTGCTGATGAAGATGATGGGTGTCGCCGCGTGTCGTGGGGAAGATCGGATCTGTTCCGCCGCAACGAAAGCTGTCCCCTCGGCGACACGGGCATCGATGAGGATCAGGGCGACCTGATGCTCTTCCAGAATGGTCAGGGCTGAGTCGGCGCAAACGGCCGTCAGCACCTCGATGCGGGGGTGATCGAGTGCTACCTGGAGCTTCGGGTTGGCGTCTCGGCCGCCGTCGAGGACGAGAACGGCGGGCGGCCCGCTACCGCGAGCCGGTTCGTCGTTCCAGTAGGGGCCGATATCTCGAAAGTCCAACGGGTTGGTCATTCACGACCTCGTAGCGATTCGAGGGAGTCGCCGGACGCGACGCAGACCGGGAAGCATACAAGGGACGCGACAGATTGCGTATGGGGCCGCACCAGGGGATGCCGGCAGGCGCAACTGAATCGTCGAAATTTTTGCCATGCGTCAGCGATTTGCATCCCGCAAATTGCCGTGGGCATTGGCCGCGTTTGACCGCCGTCGGGCGCAGCCAGTAGAATCGGACGTTTTGCTGCCGCCAGGAGAATTCCGATGCGCCAAAAGCTTGTTGCAGGAAACTGGAAGATGCATGGCAATCTTGCCGCGAACGCAACGTTGCTGGACGGGATCCTTGCCGGAGTTCCTGGCTCGGGTGCAGTGAGGGTGGCAGTGTGCGTTCCATTCCCTTACTTGGCGCAGGCGAGCGAGAAGTTGCGGGGCAGTTCGGTGGCTTGGGGGGCCCAGAACTTGAGCCAGCATGCCCAGGGTGCCTACACGGGAGAAGTCAGTGCGGCGATGCTGCTGGATTTTGGCTGTGGCTACGTGATCGTCGGCCACTCCGAGCGGCGGGCATACTATGGTGATACGGACGCTATCGTTGCTGCCAAGTACGATGCCGCGGTTAAGGCTGGACTGACGCCGATCCTCTGCCTGGGTGAAACGCTTGAGCAACGCGAGGCCGGTACGATGGCCGAGGTCGTGAATGCGCAACTGGACGCCGTCATTGGCGCCTGCGGCGTTGCCAGTCTGGCGCGGGGCGTGATTGCATACGAGCCCGTCTGGGCCATCGGCACGGGGCGCACCGCCACGCCGGAGCAGGCGCAGGAGGTGCACGCACATATCCGCAATCGCATTGCGGCGCAGGATGCGGGGGTCGCCAAGGGGCTTCAGATTCTCTATGGCGGAAGCATGAAGCCCCAGAATGCGCGCGAATTGATGTCCATGGCTGACATCGACGGTGGCCTGATAGGCGGGGCGGCACTCGTTGCGAGCGACTTTTTGGCTATTGCGAACGCTGCGGTTTGACAGGATCGCGTGTCGCGATAAATCAAGGACTGAACATGGAGTTTCTGTTTCCCCTTCTGCTCACGGCCCATATCCTCATCGGTTTGGCCGTGATTGGGTTGGTACTGTTGCAGCACGGCAAGGGTGCCGATATGGGGGCGGCGTTCGGCGGCGGGTCGTCTGGCAGCCTTTTTGGCGCGTCGGGCTCCGCGAATTTTCTGAGCCGCACGACGGCGGTGTTCGCGACGATATTTTTCCTTACCAGTCTTAGTCTTAGCTACTTGTCCGGAATGCGCCCGAAACCGGCGAGCAGTGTTATGGAGGCTCCGCTGGGATCCGCAGGGATGGCTGGCGAAGGTAGTTCCGGCATACCTGCGGCGCCGCCGGCCCCGGTGATACCAGCGCCTCTGCCCGTTCCCGGCGGTTTGCCAGGAAAGAGCGCGGTTCCAGTGGCACCGGTTTCCGGCGGAACGCAGGTACCAGCAGCGAAATCGGGCGATGTTCGTACCGACGATGCCGGCAAGGCACCTCAGCCGCCGTCGGTGCACTCTGGTTCTGCAGCCGACAGCGCTGGTGGTGGCGCCGCAGCGGCAACGGCACCGGCGGAAAAGTCCACCGAGGCATCTCCAGCAGAGAAACCCAAGGCCAAAGCCAAGACTAAGCCCAAGCAGCCCCGCTCCGCCAAGGCGAAAGAGAAAAAGTCCGGGGCGAAGAAGCCGGCTGCCGGGAAACAGAACTGATGGTCCGGTCGATGGGCCGAGGAATTTCCTGGTCGATGCTCTCCGCGGGTGCTGCACACGCTATAATTTGCGAAGTCTTTATTTGAGTTCCCGCGGAGTTTCGGGGCCGACGTGGTGGAATTGGTAGACACGCCGTCTTGAGGGGGCGGTGGCGTAAGCCGTATGAGTTCGAGTCTCATCGTCGGCACCATTCGAGCAAACGCTCGCTGGTGGCTCAGCCAGTGTCTTGAGGCTGGTTTTTTGTAGCGGGTCTCCTGCCGGTGGGCTGGCAGAAGTTAGGCGCTTAGTGTTAAACACTTTGGCTTGCTTCGTGTCCGGTCCTGCGGCGACAAAGCGCGGCACAACGGAGCATGCTGGAAAATTACCTTCCCATTTTGGTGTTTATTGTCGTCGGCATCGCCTTCGGCTTCGTTCCTCTTCTGTTTGGCGCGATGCTGGGGCCGCGGCGTCCCGATAGCGAAAAGCTCTCGCCCTTTGAATGCGGATTCGAAGCATTCGAAGATGCGCGGATGAAGTTTGATGTTCGTTACTACCTTGTCGCTATCCTGTTCATTCTGTTCGATCTCGAGATTGCGTTCCTCTTTCCGTGGGCTATTGTTCTGCGGGAAATCGGAATGTTCGGCTTCGTCGCAATGATGGTTTTTCTCGCTATTCTCGTCGTAGGGTTCATCTACGAATGGAGGAAGGGTGCGCTGGAGTGGGAGTGACAGGTGAGCATTGAAGGCGTTCTGCAGGAGGGGTTCGTTACTACTACCCTCGACAAGGTCATCAACTGGACCCGCACCGGTTCCCTTTGGCCTGTGACGTTCGGCCTCGCCTGCTGTGCGGTGGAAATGATCCATGCGGGATGTTCCCGCTACGATTTGGACCGCTTCGGTATCATGTTCCGGCCCAGTCCTCGTCAATCCGATGTCATGATCGTTGCGGGCACCCTGTGCAACAAGATGGCGCCGGCAATGCGCAAGGTGTTCGATCAGATGGCGGAGCCGCGCTGGGTGATTTCGATGGGCTCTTGTGCCAACGGTGGTGGTTATTATCACTACTCGTACTCGGTGGTCCGCGGTTGTGACCGAATCGTTCCCGTGGATATCTACGTGCCGGGGTGCCCGCCCACGGCCGAAGCGCTGCTCTACGGCATCGTGCAGTTGCAGAACAAGATAAAACGTACCAACACCATCGCCCGCTGAACAATCTGTCGTCGAACCGAAAAATGAGCGCTAAGCTGGAAAAGCTTTGCCAGAATCTGCAGAGTGTCCTTGGTGACAAGGCGATTTCACAGGTTGTTCACCTCGGCGAGGTAACGGTGGAGGTCGCGGCGCAGGATTACCTGGCGGCGGCTGCGGCGCTCAGGGACCATGAGGATCTGGCGTTTGAGCAGTTGAGTGACCTTTGTGGCGTCGACTATTCGGCGATCAACGGGGCCGAAGAGCGGTTGGATCGCCTGCGGTTTGCTTCGGTGACGCATCTTCTTTCCCTTAAGTACAACTGGCGGGTTCGGCTGCGCACGTTTGCTCCGGATGACGATTTTCCCGTTCTCGATTCGCTGGTCGACCTTTGGCCGAGCGTTGCATGGTTCGAGCGCGAAGCATTCGATCTTCTCGGAATTGTCTTTCGCGGCCATCCCGATCTGCGGAGGATCCTTACCGATTATGGGTTCGTCGGCCACCCGTTCCGCAAGGACTTCCCAGTCTATGGTTATGTCGAGATGCGTTACGACCCTGATCAGGCTCGCGTTGTCTATCAGCCGGTGTCGATCGAGCCACGTGAGAACACGCCGCGCATCGTACGCGAGGAAAACTACGGGGACGTAGGCCGTGGCTGAGATTCGCAACTACACAGTCAATTTCGGGCCCCAGCACCCTGCTGCACACGGTGTGCTGCGCATGGTCCTCGAACTGGACGGTGAGGTCGTTGTTCGGGCGGATCCGCATATTGGCTTGTTGCACCGCGCTACCGAAAAGCTGGCGGAGACGCGGACTTGGATCCAGTCGGTTCCGTACATGGACCGTTTGGATTACGTCTCGATGATGTGCAACGAGCATGCCTACGTGATGGCGATCGAGCGTCTCCTGGGCGTCACCGTTCCTAAGCGTGCCCAGTACATCCGGGTGATGTTCGACGAGATTACGCGCATTCTGAATCACCTTATGAGCGTCGGCACTCACGCACTCGATGTTGGCGCCATGGGGATGGTTCTCTATACGTTCCGGGAGCGCGAGGATCTGTTCGATATCTATGAGGCGGTGTCTGGCGCGAGAATGCATGCGGCCTATTATCGTCCCGGCGGCGTGTACCGCGACCTGCCTGACACCATGCCGAAATACCAGGTCAACCGCTTCAAGAGCGCTGACGCGGTGGCCAAGCTGAATAGGAGCCGGGAAGGCTCGATGCTGGACTTCATCGAGGATTTCACAAACCGGTTTCCCGGCTACGTCGATGAGTACGAGACCCTGCTTACCGACAACCGCATCTGGAAACAGCGCACGGTTGGAATCGGTGTCGTGGATCCGGAGCGGGCCAAGGCGCTGGGATTCAGCGGTCCGATGCTGCGGGGGTCGGGCGTCGAGTGGGATCTGCGCAAGAAGCAGCCCTATGAGACCTACGATGAGGTCGAGTTCGATATTCCGGTCGGCGTCAACGGGGATTGCTACGATCGCTACTTGGTGCGTATCGAGGAGATGCGCCAGTCGAACCGGATCGTCCGCCAGTGCGTAGACTGGCTGCGACGCAATCCGGGTCCCGTGATCACGGATGACCATAAGGTAGCTCCACCGCCGCGGGAAAACATGAAGTCGAACATGGAGGAACTGATCCATCACTTCAAGTTGTTCACCGAAGGCATTCATGTGCCGGCAGGAGAGGTTTACGCTGCCGTCGAGCACCCGAAAGGGGAGTTCGCGGTTTACGCCGTGTCCGATGGTGCCAACAAGCCTTATCGTCTGAAGCTTCGCTCGCCGGGGTTCGTGCACTTGTCGGCCATGGATGAAATGGCGCGCGGCCACATGCTCGCTGACGTAGTGGCTATCATCGGCACGATGGACATCGTTTTCGGCGACGTCGATCGCTGAGCCACGCGCGCGCTTATGACCCTCCCTGTTCCTTCCGAGACGGTTCACGCGATGTTGAGTCGAGAGGTGCTTGAAAAGATTGATCGCGAGATCGCAAAGTATCCGGCTGACCAGCGCCAGTCGGCGGTGATGGCGGCGCTTGCCATCGCGCAGGATGAGAAGGGTTGGCTTTCTCCGGACACGATGGAGCAAGTCGCGGCATACCTGGGCATGCCGCCGGTCGCCGTGTTCGAGGTGGCGACCTTCTACAACATGTACGATCTGCAGCCCGTCGGGAGGCACAAGCTTACGGTGTGCACGAATCTTCCTTGTGCGCTGTCGGGTGGGGTGCATGCCGCGGACTATCTCAAGCAGAAACTCGGCGTCGATTTCAATGAGACCACTCCCGATGGGCGCTTTACCCTCAAGGAAGGGGAGTGCATGGGGGCCTGTGGCGATGCGCCGGTCTTGCTGGTGAACAACAAGCGGATGTGCAGTTGGATGACCCCCGAGCAGATTGACAAGCTTTTGGACGAGTTGGAGTGACATGGCGACGCAAGCCATCCTAACGGCTGGACTGAGTGGAGACCGCGGCTGGCGCCTTGGCGACTATGTCAAGCGCGGTGGCTATGACGCGTTGAAGAAGATTCTTGGCCAGAAGATCTCCCCCGATCAAGTCATTGCCGAACTGAAGAAAAGCGCCTTGCGTGGGCGCGGAGGCGCGGGTTTCCCGGCGGGACTTAAGTGGAGTTTCATGCCCCAGAAATACCAAGGCGATAAGTACGTGATCTGCAACTCGGATGAAGGTGAGCCAGGTACTTTCAAGGATCGCGATCTGCTGCGCTTCAATCCCCACGCGGTGATAGAAGGCATGGCCATCGGCGCCTATGCGATGGGTGCGTGCCGAGGCTACAACTATATCCACGGCGAGATCTGGGACGTCTACGAGCGCTTCGAGGAAGCGCTCGCCGAGGCTCGTTCCGCTGAACTGATTGGCCAAAACGTTTTAGGCTCGGATTTCAGTTTCGAACTCTTTGCCCACCACGGCTATGGCGCCTACATCTGTGGTGAAGAAACCGGCCTGTTAGAGTCCATTGAGGGCAAGAAAGGGCAGCCTCGGTTCAAACCGCCATTTCCGGCAAGTTTCGGTCTGTACGGCAGGCCCACCACGATCAACAACACGGAAACCTTTGCCGCCGTTCCCTGGATCATCCTGAATGGTGGTGAGAAATACCTCGAGCTGGGACGACCGAACAACGGTGGAACCAAGCTATTTTCCGTGTCCGGCCACGTGAACCGGCCGGGGAATTACGAGGTTCCCCTGGGAACGCCATTCAGAACGCTGCTCGAGATGGCTGGGGGAATGCGTGGCGGTCGCAAGTTGAAGGCATGCATTCCCGGTGGTTCGTCCATGCCGGTTCTGCCGGGCGATGCCATGATGGAAGTCGATATGGATTACGACTCCATTGCCAAGGCGGGTTCGATGCTTGGCTCAGGGGCAGTCATCATCATGGACGAAACAACGTGCATGGTGAAGGCGCTGGAGCGTCTTTCGTACTTCTATCACGAAGAGTCGTGCGGCCAATGCACCCCGTGCCGGGAAGGCACCGGCTGGCTCTACCGCGTGGTTCACCGAATCGAGGGCGGTCAGGGCCGTCCGGAAGACCTTGACCTGCTGCTCGAAGTCAGCGACAACATCGCCGGACGGACCATTTGTGCTCTGGGCGACGCTGCCGCGCTTCCGGTCAAGAGTTTCATCAAGCATTTCCGCTCCGAGTTCGAATACCACATCGAGCACAAGAAGTGTCTCGTGCCGCTCGATGTGCAGCGCTCCGGCAGCGCCATCTACGTGAATCCGCCTGTACCGTCATGTTAGAGATCGAGATCGACGGCAAGTCGCTGCAGGTTGGCGAAGGCAGCACCGTGATGGATGCTGCCCGCGCTGTGGGCGCCTACGTTCCGCACTTCTGCTACCACAAGAAGCTATCCATCGCGGCGAACTGCCGAATGTGTCTGGTGGAAGTGGAGAAGGCTCCGAAGCCGTTGCCGGCCTGTGCAACGCCGGTCACTAACGGCATGAAGGTACACACCCATTCTCCCGCCGCGGTGAAGGCGCAAAAGGGGGTGATGGAGTTCCTCCTCATCAATCATCCGCTGGATTGCCCGATCTGCGATCAGGGTGGCGAGTGCCAGCTGCAGGATCTGGCCGTCGGTTATGGTTCTAGTGGTTCGCGCTACCAGGAAGAGAAGCGCGTGGTCCCCAACAAGGACCTTGGTCCGTTGATTTCCACGGACATGACACGTTGCATTCATTGCACCCGATGCGTGCGTTTTGTGCAGGAAATCGCCGGGATCATGGAGTTGGGTGTCGCGAATCGCGGTGAAAAATCCGAGATCCTGGCCTTTGTCGGTCGCACGGTCGATTCCGAACTGTCGGGCAATGTCATCGATCTTTGTCCGGTGGGCGCGCTGACGTCCAAGCCCTTCCGCTTTGCTGCTCGCACTTGGGAGTTGGCACGGCGCAAATCCGTCAGCCCCCATGACGGCCTAGGCAGCAATTTGATCGTTCAAGTGAAGCACGACAAAGTGCTGCGCGTGCTTCCACTGGAGAACGAGGAAGTCAATGAATGTTGGCTGTCCGACAAGGACCGCTTTTCCTATGAAGCTCTGAATTCGAGCGAGCGGCTCGAGCGGCCGATGATTAAGCAGGACGGCCGGTGGCACGAAGTGGATTGGACCGTGGCGCTCGACTACGTTGCCCACGCGCTGAAAGACATCACTGCCAAGTATGACGCGGCTTCGCTGGGG
>JBAWHH010000345.1:0-6829 GCA_049593715.1 Rhodocyclaceae bacterium | reverse complement strand
GGTAAGACTCCCGTGCAGGCGCCGGGCCCACCAGGACCGCTTCGTCCGCCAGCCGCGCGTGGCGGGCGCGGGCATCGGCCTGCGAATACACGGCCACGGTCTGAATCCCCATGCGCCGCGCCGTGGCGATGACGCGACAGGCGATCTCACCGCGGTTGGCGATCAGGATCTTGGAGAACATGGGGCGAGCACCGTCGGGAAAGGGTCGGGAGCGCAGAGGTTAATGGCCCCGGCCATTGCGGGCAACTTTGCGGATTTGATCGGCCGCAAGTCCACAGACGGGGGCACGCATTGCTGCGGATTGGAACCTGCCTGGGAGCGCCATGGCCGGCGGGCTTTCACCAATCTCCGTTCTTTTCCCAGGGAGAACGTCTGGCAGGATAGGGAGAGAGGATCCGCATACGCTGCGTTCGCGCCGCAGGTCTGCTCCCCGAGTGATCGCTACAGGGCCGTTTTGCCGTTGCATGCTGGAAAGAGAAACACCCCATGTCCGATGCACCGCTGATTCTGTTTGGTGCCTTCGATCGGCACAGCTTCGGTGACCTGCTGCTCGGCGAGATTGCCGCGGCCCGGATCTGCGACCGCCCGGTGATCTTTGCCGGGCTGGCAAAACGCGACCTGCGCCCCTTTGGCGGCCGATGCGTCGTTTCCCTTGCGTCCCCGGCGCGCGTATGGGCGGACCAGCCAGCGGACGTCCTCGTGGAACCGGCCAATCTGGCATGCGGCATGGACAGCCTGCTGCATCAGGCCGGTTCGCGCTTCCAGGCCCAGGGACAGCGGCTCGCCCGGCTCGCGCTGGAGGCAATGGGCCAGGGCTAGGCCGACCGACCGCATCGGCAGCGCGCAATGCTGCCACCCGCCATGAAACCGTTTTCGCCGCCCGCACGTAGGCGGTGGCATGAAGTTGCTCCCCGCGCTGCTCGTCTGCGTCACGCTTGCTGCCACTGATGGGTCGGCAGCGCCCTATTTGCCCGCCGACGACAGCCAAGTTCTGGAGCGCCTGCCAGCCAGGATCGCCGACCCGGGGCAACGCGAGCTGAGCGCCTGGCGCAAACAACTCGCGGACCAGCCGGCGAATCTTCCCCTCGCGTTACGCGTGGCGCGCCGCTACAGCGAGCTGGGTCGTGTTTCGGGGGATCCGCGTTACGCGGGCTATGCCCAGGCTGCCCTGGGACCGTGGTGGGATCGGCCCGACGCGCCACCCGAGGTGCGCGTTCTGCGGGCGACACTGCGCCAGCGCCTGCACCAGTTTGAAGCCGCCCTGGTGGACCTCGACGCGGTGCTGAAAGCAGATCCGCGCAACGCCCAGGCGCGGCTGACCAAAGCCACGATCCTGCAGGTGCAAGGCAAATATGCTGCGGCCGGCGACGAGTGTCTCGCGCTCCAGCCGCTGGTCCAGGACGCCGTGTCCGCGATGTGCCGGGCGAGCGTGGGTGGGCTGACCGGCAGGCTGCGGGCAAGCTATGGGCAACTGCGTTCAGCCTATGAACGCTCCGGCAAGACCGACGCGGGGATACGGGCCTGGCTTGCCACCGCCCTGGGCGAGATGGCGGCCCGCGCTGGAATGACGGCGGCAGCGGAGGCCGATTTCCGCACCGCCCTCGCCATCGACCCGGCGGATTCCTACCTGCTCGGCGCCTACGCCGATTTCCTTCTCGATACCGATCGCGCGCGGGAAGTGCCGCCGCTGCTCAAGGCCCATCTGGGCGTCGACGCGCTGCTGCTGCGCCATGCCCTCGCGCTGCAAGCGATCCGGTCGCCGGATCTGGGGCCGGCCGTGGATCAGTTGCGTGCTCGTTTCGACGCAAGCCGCCTGCGGGGCGAGCGCGTCCACCTGCGCGAGGAAGCCCGATTCACGCTGCATCTGCTGGGCAATGCGGCGGAGGCTTTGCGCCTGGCGGAGCAGAACTGGGCGATCCAGAAAGAGCCCGCGGACTTGCGCCTGCTGCTGCAGGCCGCGGTGGCCGCCCACGATGAAACGGCCCAGCGCGCCGCCCGGCGCTGGGTCACGGTCACGGGCCTGGAGGACGTGCAGTTGTTGCCGCTCCTCGGCCCCGCGTCGGGAGCGGTGAAACCGGAATAGAGCTTTTGCCCGTACACGGGGCAGCATCGGCGTGACCGGTGCCCCTTTGAGCAGTTCCATCCAAGGAGGAGCGAAATGAAACGAGCAAAGCTGTTGGTCGCGCCGCTCATCGCGGCGTGCGCATTGGGCTGGTTGGCCCCCGCCCAGGCCGCCAGCCACCGAGAAGCACCGCTGATCGCAAACGATCCGACCGCCGACATCACCGACGTTTACTTCTTCCGCAGTTGGGAGAATCCGGGCAACGTCGTCCTGATGATGAACGTGATTCCCGGCCAAGAACCGAGTTCGGGCCCGAACTACTTCAACTTCGACGATGACGTGCTCTACACCTTCCACTTCGACACCAACGCCGATGGCAATGCCGACGACGTGAACGTCGAGGTGCGTTTCAAGACGGAATTCCGCGGTACCGCCGCCAACCTGAAGCTGCCCTTGTCTTATGTCGCCGTGCCGCCGATCGCCAAGCTCGACGGTCCTGGGTCGGAAGGGCTGAGTCTGCGCCAGAGCTATACCGTCACCCAGGTGACGCGGGGAAGACGCACCAATCTCGGCCAGGGAACGATGTTCGCCGTGCCCTCCAACGTGGGGCCGCGCACCATGCCCGACTACGAAGACTTGCGCAGCCAGGGCGTTTATCCCTTGCGCAACGGCGGAAAAGTATTCGCCGGGCAGGCGGACGAAACCTTCTACATCGACCTGGGCGCGGTTTTCGACACCGTCAATCTGCGCCGCGCGGTGCCCATTCTCAGCCCGGCCGAGGACGGGGACGACACGCGCAGCCCCTACGGCAACGATGCGTTCTCCGGCTTCAACGTCAATACGATCGCTATCGAAGTGCCGATCTCGGCCATCAGCAGCAATCCGAACGCTGTGATCGGCATGTATGCCAGCACCAGCCGCCAGCAGGTCAAGCTGCTGGGGCCCCGCAGCGGGCCAGTCAATACCGGGCAGTTCGTCCAGGTGTCCCGCATGGCCAATCCCCTCGTCAACGAACTGATCATCGGCACCGGACAGAAGGATGAGTGGAACGCGGCCGAGCCCGAGCGGGAGTCCCGCTTCCTGGACTTCTATTTGAACTCCCGGCTCGCCAGCGCGCTGAATCTCCTCTTCAGCACGAGCTTCCCGACGGCCAACCGCGTCGATCTGGTCAACGCCCTGCTCAAGTATGGCAACCAGCCGCAGACCGGGAACTGCGCCAATGCCAGCCCATGTTCCGAGTTGCTGCGGCTGAATCTTGCCGTCGCCCCGACGCCACCCGCCAACCAGAAACGGCTCGCCGTCCTCGCCGGAGACAACGCCGGCTGGCCCAACGGCCGCCGCCCCAACGACGACGTGACGGATATCGCCCTGCGCGTGGTGGCCGGAGCGCTGCTCGGTCCGGTTCCGGCGTTGGGTGACGGCGTCAACTTCAACCTCGGCGCACAAGGCTCGAACCTCACGGCGAACGGCATCTACACCGTGTTCCCCTACCTGCCGACGCCTTTCGATGGCAGGAACCGGCGCCACATCGACTGCGGTGAGTCCGACGCCAACGCCTGCTGACGGTTGGAGCATGATGGTCACGGGAGCCCCTTCCAAGTCGTCAACGCGCTGCCATACCTCGGGCTTGGCGCCGCGGCAGCAGGAGCGGGGCTCCCGCCCAAGGTGGTTGGCAAGCGGCGGTCGGATCCTTGTCGCGCTTGCGCTGCTGTTGGTCGGTACCGCGGCTTTCGCCCACAAGCCGAGCGACAGCTACCTCAGCCTGCGCATTGACCACACCGAGCTGCAAGGCCAGTGGGACATCGCCCTGCGCGATCTCGACCACGTCCTTGGACTGGACGCCGATCAGGACGGCGCGCTGACCTGGGGCGAAGTGCGGCGGCGCCACGCCGACATTGCCGCCTACGCCCTGGCGCGGTTTGCGCTGGCGGCAGACGGCAGCGCCTGCGCGATCAGCGTCACCGGCAACCTAGTCGACCGGCACAGCGACGGCGCCTACGCCGTGCTGCGCCTGGGCGGCACCTGCCCTCACGCCCCGCGTGAGCTGCAGGCGACTTATGGCCTGTTGTTCGATGCCGACCCCCAGCACCGCGGCTTGCTTCGCCTGGAGCATCGGGGCGAAACACGCACGGCCATCTTCAGCGCCGACGCGCCAACGCAGACCTTCCAGCTTGCCGAGAGCGCACGCTGGCGACAGTTCATCGACTATCTGAAACACGGCGTCTGGCACATCTGGATCGGTTTCGACCACATCCTTTTCCTGCTGGCGCTGCTGCTGCCTGCAGTCCTGATCTGGAGCGAACGCCATTGGCAGCCCGCCGCCCACGTCAGGTCCGCGCTCTGGGAGGTGCTGCGGGTGGTGACGGCTTTCACCGTCGCCCACTCCATCACCTTGTCCCTGGCGGCCCTTGGCGTCGTGTCGCTGCCGTCGCGCTGGGTGGAATCGGCGATCGCCGCTTCGGTCGTCCTGGCGGCGCTGAACAACATTTTTCCCGTGGTCCTCAGCCGCCGCTGGCTGATCGCCTTCGTCTTCGGCCTGATCCACGGCTTTGGCTTCGCCAGCGTGCTGGCCGACCTCGGCCTGCCCCGAGGCGCGCTGCTGCTTGCGCTGGTGGCGTTCAATCTGGGCGTGGAGATCGGGCAATTGGCGATCGTTGCGGCTTTCCTTCCCCTGGCGTGGTTGCTACGCCGGAGCCGCTTCTACCGCCGCTTGATTCTGGCAGGCGGGTCCGCGGCGGTCATGGCGCTCGCCACGCTGTGGCTCGTCGAACGGGCTTTCGATCTGCGTTTGTTTGCGTAACCTCCGCAAGCCGCACACTCGGGCGCGTCCAACCGAGGTTTCTAGGATAATCGCGACCGAGCTTCTCGTCTGGGCTTCCGCCATCCATGCGTCGCATTGCCCTACGTTCCATTCTGTTCGACCGCGGCAAACTGATCGCCTCCCTGCTCGGCGTTGCCCTGGCCTCCACGCTGGGGCTGGTGCAGATCGGCCTGTATCGCGGCTTCGAGGAAAGCTCGTCCACCGTCATCGACCACGTCGGCGGCGACATGTGGGCCATGCCCAGCGGGCTGGACGTGATCGACTACCCGGAAGTCCTTTCCGTGGGCGCCCGCAACCTCCTTCTCTCCCATCCCTGCGTGGCCGACGTGAGGGCGGTGCTTTATGGGTTCGCCTTCATCCAGCGGCCCAACGGCACCCATTCCACGGCGCTGGTGGTGGCGGTGGAATCGCGGCCGGACAAGCAGATCCCCTGGGGCAAGGCGACTGGCGACCTCGACGCCTTGAACCAGCCGCTGCGCATCAGCGTCGACCGCACCGACCTGGAGAAACTCGGACTGCCGCCGGAGCCCATCGGCCACTCTTTCGAAATCAACGGGCGGACGGTCATCGTCGCCGCCGTGACCGAGGGCATCCGCTCGTTCACGCTGAACCCCTATTTCTTCACCTCCCTCACCAACGGCCGGCGCCTGCTCGGCGTGAACGAGAGTGCGGCGATGTACTTCGCGGTGGATCTCAACGACAAGCGCTGCGGCCCCGATGTGGTGCGCTGGATGGCGCGCCAACCCGCGGTCCAGATGCTGGACACGAAAGCCTGGAGCGAGAAGACGCAGGCGTTCTGGGTCGGCGGCTCCGGGGCGGGCGTGGCGCTGGCGTTCACGGCGATCCTTGGCCTCCTGGTGGGCGGCATCATCGTCGGCCAGACCCTTTACTCCATGACCAAGGAACACCTGCTGGAACTGGCCACGCTCAAAGCCGTGGGCGCCCGGCCGCTGGAACTGGCCGGCTTCGTCCTGTGGCAGGTCGCATTCCTGGCCGTGGCCGGCGTCGTTTCCGGGCTGATCCTGTCGCTGATCCTGCGCGAGGCGCTGCGCGATGCAGGCCTGACCATCGTCATCTCCCCCGGCACCGTGGGCATCAGCGTGCTGGCGACGCTGCTGATGTGCGCCCTGGCGAGCGCCACCAGCCTGTGGGCCGTGTTCCGCCTCGAAGCCGCGACGGTGCTGCGGTGATGCCTTGATGAGCGATCTACCGATACTCGTCCGCGCCCAGGGAGTGGGCAAGACGTTCGGCACCGGCGCCATGGCCACCAAGGTGCTGGAAGCCGTGTCGCTGGAAGTGCGGGGCGGCGAATTGACCCTGCTGATGGGCCCCTCCGGCTCCGGCAAGACCACGCTGCTGTGCATCCTGTCCGGGCTGCTGCGGCCCAGCGAAGGCGAGGTCGAACTGTGCGGGGTGCCGATTTCGCGCCTGCCGGAGCGGGCCGCGGCGGAAGTGCGGCGGCACCACGTCGGCTTCGTGTTCCAGTCCTACAACCTGTTCCCCGCCCTGAATGCCTTGGACAACGTGGCCGAAGTGCTGGCGCTGAAAGGCACACCCCGCCCCGAGGCGCAGCAAATCGCCCGGGACGCCCTGGTGCGCGTCGGCCTGGGCGACCGGTTGCACCACCAGCCCGGCCAGCTTTCCGGCGGCGAGCGCCAGCGGGTGGCGATCGCCCGTGCCCTGGCCGGCGATCCGGCGCTGATCTTCGGCGATGAACCCACCGCCGCCCTGGACCGTCACACCGGCATGGACGTGGTCGGCCTGCTCAAGGAACAAGTCACCCCGCGCCGCGGCGTGATGCTGGTCACTCACGACCTGCGGCTCACCCGGTTCGCCGACCGCGTCATCGACATCGACGATGGCCGGCTCGTCGGTGATCGCCATCCCTCCGCCGACCCCGAGCTTTCCGCCACGCCATGAAGATTGCGATGCGCTGGGTTCTTGCC
>JBAWHH010000344.1:0-3315 GCA_049593715.1 Rhodocyclaceae bacterium | reverse complement strand
GTGATCCCCGACCTGATCCGGCTGCAAGGTTTCCGCTCCGTGTATTCGCTCGTCTCCAAGTACGTGCGGGACCCGCGGATGCGCGTCGTGCTGAGCTTCCATCCGTTGCTGATCGGCGGCAACCCCTTTGTCGCCAGTTCCTTCTACTGCCTGATCTCCCACCTGGAGCGCCACTGGGGTGTACATTTCGCCATGGGCGGCACCGGGCAATTGGCCGTAGGGCTGGCCAAGCTGATCGAAGGCCAGGGCAACACCGTCCGCTGCAACGCGGAAGTGCAGTCCATCCTGGTCAAGAAGGGCAAAGCCACCGGCGTGCGCCTGGCTTCCGGCGAAGAGATCGCCGCCGACGTCGTGGTCTCCAACGCCGACGTCGCCTGGACCTACCGCAACCTGCTGGCGGACGTGCCGCGCAAACGCTGGACCGACGGCAAGGTGGAGCGCGCCCGCTATTCCATGGGCCTGTTCGTGTGGTACTTCGGCACGCGCCGCCAGTACCCCGACGTGCAGCACCACACCATCCTGCTCGGCCCGCGTTACAAGGAACTGCTGAAAGACATTTTCGACCACAAAGTGCTGGCCGACGATTTCAGCCTCTACCTGCACCGGCCCACGGCCACGGATCCGTCCCTGGCCCCGCCCGGCTGCGACACCTTCTACGTGCTGTCGCCGGTGCCCAACCTGCTCAGCGGCATCGACTGGCGCGAGCAGGCCGAGCCCTATCGGCAACTTCTCGCGAAGTATTTGAGCGAAAGCATCCTGCCCGGCCTGGAAGAGGAAGTCGTGACTTCCCACGTCGCCACCCCGCAGGACTTCCGCGATCGGCTTTTGTCATACCGTGGCGCCGGTTTCAGCCTGGAACCGGTACTGCTCCAGAGCGCCTGGTTCAGGCCCCACAACAAGAGCGAAGAGGTGGACGGTCTCTACATCGTCGGCGCGGGGACCCATCCCGGCGCCGGCCTGCCGGGCGTCTTATCCTCAGCGCGAACTTTGGATACCCTCGTTCCCGATGCCACCGCTTACTCTTGAAAACTCCGCGGCCCACCAGGCCGACCTCGCCGCCTGCAATGCCATGCTCAAGCAGGGCTCGCTGACGTTTTTCGCCGCGTCCCTCGCCCTGCCCCAGAGCCTGCGCGAACCCGCCTGCGCCCTCTACGCCTTCTGCCGCCTGGCCGATGACGCCATCGACCTCGAAGACGACAAGGTCACCGCGCTCGCCGCCCTGCAGGACCGCCTGCGGCGCATTTACGACGGCAATCCGCTGCCCATCCCGGCCGACCGCGCCTTCGCAGAAGTGGTTTCCCTCTACCGCATTCCGCGCGAACTGCCGGAAGGGCTGCTGGAAGGTTTCGCCTGGGATGCCGAAGGCCGGCGCTACGAAACCATTTCCGAACTCAACGCCTACGGCGCCCGCGTCGCCGGTACCGTAGGCGCCATGATGGCCCGCCTGATGGGCGTGCGCACCGCCGACGTCGCCGCCCGCGCCTGCGATCTCGGCGTCGCCATGCAACTCACCAACATAGCCCGCGACGTCGGCGAAGACGCCCGCGCCGGCCGGCTCTACCTGCCCATGGCCTGGATGCGCGAAGCGGGCCTGGACCCGGACACTTGGCTCGCCAATCCCGAGTTCAACGACGCCATCGGATCCGTCATCCAGCGCCTGCTGCAGACCGCCGACGAACTGTACAAGCGCTCGTCCCGCGGCATCTCGCGCCTGCCCATGGCCTGCCGGCCGAGCATGCACGCCGCCCGCCTGATCTACGCCGAAATCGGCCGCGAAGTGGAACGCCAGGGCCTGGACTCCGTCTCCCGGCGCGCCTTCGTGCGCACGCCGCGCAAGGTGGGCCTGCTCGCCGCCGCCTTGGCCGCGTCCACCGTGCCGGGCCGCAGCGCCGCCGGCCCCATCATGGAAGAAGTGCGTTTCCTGGTGGATGCCATGGTCGCCGCCGGCCCCAACGCCATCACCGCCTACCCCCACAAGATGCCCTGGTGGGACCTGAACGGCCGCATCGAATGGGTCGTCGAGCTGTTCGACCGCCTGGAGCGGCGGGACCGCATGAACCAGCCCATCGCCGCCCGCTCCATGGCCGCCCAGTCCGCCGCCAGCCACTAAAAACGCAGCGCACCCCTCGGCGCTGCGCCCGGGCACCTGCCCCGCAGGTGCCTGCCCCAACAGCCTCCCACCTGCGGGCGCCCGCCCGCAGGCGCTTGCGTCGATCTTTCTCCGCCACTAGGCTAAAGGCTCTTTCCACCAACCCCAGGAAAGAGGTAGCCATGGAATCCAACAACATCGCCCTCGCCGAGTTGCTGTTCATCCTCGGTATCGTCCTCTTTGCCATCCTGAGCCAGCTCAAGTCCCCGAAGCCGGCCAAAAAGAAAGATAGCGCGGCGAAGCCGGGCAGTTCAGCAACGTAGCTTCCTCCCACCGCGGCTCCCGCGAAAGCGGGAGCCCATCAAGCGCCGAGTCGTCCCGACGGCCCATAGATTCCCGCCTGCGCGGGAATGACGGCTATTGGACCGAAACCGCACTTCCCCCGGCTACGCGCGTGCGAACACTACCGACCTCCCCTCCACGGCCTGGACTGCCGTGTAAGTCACTTCGTCGATGACCGTGCCCGACGGCGCCACCAGCCGGATCGTGTCTCCCTTGTTGCCCAGCAGCACCGCACGGGTCAGCGTGATCCTCACGGCATCGCCCGCCGCCAACACCCCACTCAGGCCCATCTTCCCGCCGTCGTCGTCCTCCAGGCGGCAGCCGGCCAGATCGATCGGGTCGGCGCGGGTGTTCAGCACGGTGACGGTCTCGGCCCCAACCTCCTCGCCACGGGGATTAGGCAGCACGGCCACGATGCGCAGATCGCCCGCCGCCGGCTCGGCATGGGGACCGTCTGCACAGCTCGGCTCCTCCAGGGCGCTGCGCCAGGTTTCCGGGCTGTCGATGATGACGAAGCTGTCGCTGTCCCGCTTCAGCCAGATGTGATCCCCCTGGATGGCAACGATGTCATGCAGGTTGCCAAACTCCATGGGCGGGAAAACCAACTGGTCATCGCGCTCGCCCGGCACTTCCCGCAGCCACGCCAGAAACCCGGCAAGCCCATTCGCGCCCCCGGCGAAATAGGTGGAAAGGCGGCGAAAAAGTTTCGGGAACAGCACGGCGCCCTGGGCGTCTGCCGCGTTGCGGATCACCGCCGGCCGTGCCTCGGTTCCCTCACCGCGCGGCCAAAGGCCGCGTCCCGCAGCGCGCGCCTCGACGGCGATCGCAGCGAGCGCCTCCCGCAGGTCGGTGGGCAGCGTGTCGTAGAACGAGGGGTACACCAG
>JBAWHH010000343.1:0-1631 GCA_049593715.1 Rhodocyclaceae bacterium | reverse complement strand
CCTTGGCGTAGATGGCATCGCCGGAACTGGACACGATAGCGTCGAGCAACTGCAACGCCTGCAGCTTTTCCGCTTGCGCCGCGCTTTCCCGCAGCCCATCCGCCAGTTCCTGGCGCTGGCGGAACATGAACGCGCCGGCACCAGCAGCGAAGAGGGCGAAGACTCCCGCGAGAATGATGCCCAGCACATTGCCGGTCACCTCGGCGTAAGCCTCGGTGGCGTCGATCTTCGCCACCAGGAACCAGTCGGTACCGGGAACGGACCGAACCACCCCCATTGCCGCAACGCCCCGATAGTCGACCCCTTGGATGAGGCTGCCCTGCGGCGCATCGCCGCGGAGGACCAGCGCCGCGAGCGTTCCCGTCGAGGCCACCGGCTGGCGCAACTTGGCCGCCGTATCCGCCGCGTGACGCAAGGTGTTGAGATATAACACCTGACCACCCTCGCGCCGGAACAGCAGGGTTTCACCGCTGGTGCTGGGAACGGGCCAAGCCTTCAACAGGGGATAGAGGTAATCCTCTGGATCAACGCGAAGAACCACCGCCGGCGCCTGGCCAGGGATGCCCGCGACCGGTGCTATGAAATCGAGATTGACCCGGCCGTTCTCGTCCCGATAGGGCCCGATCTGGCCGATGGTGTGGCTGGCAACGGCTTCGCGTGCCGCCGCGCGCAGCACGCGATCAGCGTTCAACGAACTGTTTGCGGAATCCCACAGCGGTTCGCCCTGTTCATCCAATATCAAGATCGAAGCAAAACCGTTGTCGCCACGCAAACGATCTAGGCGACCTAGCAGCGCGTCGCGCTGAGCAAGGTCTCCGCGTTGACGCCAGTCGCGATAGTAGCCGGCGTAAACTTGGCTGCTCTGGACGAACCGGGCATCGCCGTGCCGTTCCTTGAGCCAGTCCGAGATCTGACGCGTCTTGAGATCCGCAATGGCGACCAGGCGCGCTCCCTGGGTGGCGGTCTCGGCGTCCATGGTATGGAAAATCCCAACGGCCACCAGCAGGGCGATCACGACGAAGACGATGGCAAGCGGCAATCGCAGCGTACGCAAGGTCGTCCGCGCCACCGGCAGACCGTGGTCAGGAAACCGCAGCAGGCGCCGCATCAGGCCAAAGAGCAGCAGCGAAGTCACCGCCACGAAAGCCCAGCCCTTCACCGTGCTGACGAGGGCGGCTTTGACCGGGTCGGAGACCAGCCACGAAACGGCGGCATCCGACAACAGTATCCACAGGCCGGCGAACACCGCATAGACGAGAACGACCGTTACCACCCCGGTGGCGGGCGGCGGGCTAGCGGGAAAAGAATCCGTCATGGCACTTTCGTGTTCGCGAATCCGGCGACGTGAGGGTATAGCGCCGACCGCATCGGCAAACGACACAGGAGCCGGCATCAGAGTCCCAATATCGGCCATTTGTGTTGAAGCTTCAATCGACGGCCGTGGCGCATTTCGCGGTGCGCTGTTGCCGCGCGGTCCCCCACCGCGCCATCATAAGCTCAACGCGGCAGGAGGATGCTGTAGGCGCTTCTACTGCGCGGAACACGCGGGGCGAACATGGGACTTGGAGCGCACGCAGGGAGGCAAGACCGTCGACGACGCACCGCCAACGGCGACGGCGTATCGCCCCCGA
>JBAWHH010000342.1:0-4337 GCA_049593715.1 Rhodocyclaceae bacterium | reverse complement strand
CGAACAATCCCTCCTGCACGCTCTCGGCTTCGACAACTGGACGCCGCCCGAGCCCCTGAGCTCCGTACGCTCCAGCGGCGAAGCCTTTGCGGCGGGGCGGCTGGATGCTGAGCACTTCCAGCCGAGGTTTAAAGCGCTCATGGACTTGATCCAATCAACGGGCAGCGGGGTTCGCCTCGGCGATCACCTCTTGGGCAATCGGCGGGGTACGCAACCGGACTACGCCGACGCGGGCTTGCCAGTAATCAATTCGAAGCACGTCTTGCGCAACGAAGTGCGCCTTGATGAGGACAATCGAAATGCTTCGGCTGACGAGAATTCCTTGCGCATCTGGGCAGGGGACGTCCTCATCAACGGTACTGGTGTTGGCACAATCGGGCGGGCGGCCGCTTTCCTTCACGCCGTGCCGGCGTTGCCGGACAACCATGTAACGGTACTTCGTCCGCGCCAAGGGATTGATCCTGTCTATCTGGCGGTCTTTTTGAACTCTATAGGCGGTCAGCTACAGGTTGACCAGCGCTTGCGCGGCTCCTCCGGGCAAATCGAGCTGTACCCGTCAGATATCGCTGATTTCCAAGTCTGGCTCGCGCCTGAGGCGTTTCAACTCAGGATTCGCGATCAGGTTCTAGAAAGCTTTGCGCACCGCCAACAAGCTGCCCGCCTCCTCGATGCCTCTAAGCGTGCCGTGGAAATCGCCATCGAAGACTCCGAAGCCGCGGCGCTGGCATCGTTGGAGGACTTGGCATGACCCCCGATTGCCGACCTCCACCAGACGAACTGCTGCTTTACGAGACCGACGACGGCCGAATCCGCGTCGAATGCCGCTTCTTGGCCGACACCCTATGGCTGCCCCAGGCTGGCATCGCAGAGTTGTTCCAGACGAGCAAACAGAACATCGCCAAGCACCTGAAGGCGATCTTTGATGAGGGTGAGTTGGACCCCGATTCAGTTATCAACCAATGGTTGACAACTGCCGCCGACGGCAAGAACTACCGGGTCGCCTACTACAACCTCGACGCCATCCTCGCCGTCGGCTACCGGGTACGTTCGCCACGCGGAACCCAGTTCCGCCGCTGGGCGACCGAGCGGCTGCGCGAATACTTGGTGAAGGGCTTCACGCTGGACGATGAGCGCCTGAAGAATCCGCCCGTGGCCGGCTCGGCTGCGCCGGACCGCTTCGACGAGTTGTTGGAGCGCATCCGCGACATACGCGCCAGCGAGCGGCGGATGTATCTGCGGGTGCGCGAGATTTTCCTTCTGGCGGCCGACTACTCGCCCACGCTACCGGAGACCACCCGGTTCTTTCGATTGATTCAGAACAAGCTGCACTTCGCCGTGACGGGCAAGACCGCCGCCGAGTTGATCGCCGAGCGAGCCGATAGCAGCCGCCCGAACATGGGGCTGACTACCTGGAAAAGGAGCGGCGACCCTCCATTGCCCCGGTCTTCATCGCCGTGGTCGCTCAGTCTTCCGCGCCCTTCGGTGGCTTGCCCTGGGCTGGCAAGTTGCAGGACGGTCTTGCCCTGTCGAACGGATTTCTGCCGGTAGCGGTTTATGGTGGGTTGCTGACTGTGGCTTTTCCGAGCCGCACGGTGAACCGGAACGTGCTGCCCCGGCCGGGCTCGCTCTCCACCGCGATATCGCCCCCCATCAACTGAACCAGTTGGCGGCAGATGGCCAGGCCGAGGCCGGTGCCGCCGAAGCGCCGGGTGCTGGAACTGTCCGCCTGCTCGAAAGGCCGGAAGAGCCGGCTGCGTTCTTCGGCGGACAGGCCGATGCCGGTGTCGCGGACTTCGAACCCGACCACAATATCGGTGCCGGCTTGTTCCACCACTTCGGCGCTGACGCGGACCGAGCCGTGATCGGTGAATTTGATGGCGTTGCCGGTCAGTTCCAGGATCACCTGCCGCAGGCGCCCAGGATCTCCCGTAACCTGAAGCGCTACCAGCGCCGCATCGGACTTCAAGGCGAACTGCAGCCCCTTTTCCGCCGCCCGGCTCGCCTGGAGACTCGCCGCATTGTCCAGGACGTCACCCAGCCTGAAGGTGGACTGTTCCAGGGTGAGGCGGTTGGACTCGGTCAGGGTGAAATCGAGGATCGACTCGATCATCGCGAGCAGTTCGCTACTGGCGCGGACCACCTTCTGCAGGTGCTCCTTCTGTTCGGCGTCGGTGGCCCGCCAATCGGCCAGCGAGGTGAAACCCAGGATGCCGTTCAAGGGGGTCCGCAGTTCATGGCTCACGGTGGCCAGGAATGCGGTTTTGGCGCGGCTGGCGCTTTCGGCGGCTTCCTTGGCGATGGAAAGGGCCATCGTCCGTTCCTTCACCAGATCCTCCAGGTGTTGGCGGTGCAACTCCAACTCGGCCTGCATGCGTTGGCGCTCGGCGATGTGGTCGGTCAATTCGAGGTTGTCCCGGAACAGCCGGACTCGCAGCATCGTCGAGTAGTAGCCCAGCAGCAGGCAGCGCAGCAGCACCAATGAAAAGCTGAGCAGGATGACCGAGGCTTCGAAGACGGAGGGATGAATCACCGCCAGCTTTTCGCCGCGGAAGGCGATGAGTACGGCGCCGGTGGCCGCGCAGGCAAGGATCCACATCAGGAGCGCCTGTTTGTACGACAGCCGCAACATCGCGAAACCGAAGACGATGAAGATGATCGACAGAAAGTAGGATGTGATGGTGGGCGCCAGCGTCAGGCCCATGAGTTGCACCGCCACCCCGTAGGCGACTTGCCATGCAACGAGATGCGGGTTGGACGATTTCTCGCTGATGCCGGTCCAGTGCAGCAGGCCGAAGAGGAGCACATGCCCCAGGCCGGCAGTGGCGTACGCGATGGGTACCGTCGCGGCGACGGTGCCCGCAATCGCGAACAGCGTGAGCATCACGGAATCGACGGCGTAGCTGCAGCCGACGGCCGCAACCATCTTGATGCGGAAGAGACGTGGCGCCGCGGCGGCGGTGGCGCACTCTTCCACAACAGCGCCGTTGGTGCACCAGACGCCGTCGAATTCCCTCACGAGGTTCTTCACGCTGACCTTTCGTTCTTAGAATGGCGTTGCTTGGCAAGGCAGGAGAAACCGGCGACCTCGCCACATCGGGTGAAGCGGCGCCCGGAAGCGGGGCGAGCGCTTTGATTTTAGGCCGGCGCGGCGTGCTCGACCAGCAATTGCACCGTGGCGGTGCCGTTGAACTCGTTCGCTTCGAGGCGGTAAGCGCAACGGATCCGATTCGGCATAGGTTCAGCGTGATTGAAGCGGATGGCGTCGAAGCGGGCGGCGCCTTTGCGCAGGGTGAGCTTGAGATGCTTGTCTTTGAGCAGGCGCTGCTGGTCGACGTGGAATTCGTCGTCGAACACCGGCGACGGAAAGCCTTGCCCCCAAACCTCGCCGGCGATGCGGCGGGCGGCGCCCAGGGTCATGTGGCCGGCCTCCAGCGGGCCATCGCTTTCGATGGTGCGCTGCAGATCGGCGGGGGCGATCAGTTCCTTGGCGACCGCGGCGAACGCCATGTCGAAACGTTCCAGGTCGTGCTCCAGGATGCTCAGCCCGGCCGCGGCCGCATGGCCGCCGAAACGCAGCAGCAGCCCCGGTTCCCGCTTGGCAACGAGGTCCAAGGCATCGCGCAGGTGCAGCCCGCTGATGGAGCGGCCGGAGCCTTTCAGCTCACCCGCGCTGCCGCCGCGGGCAAAGGCAATCACCGGACGGTGGAGTTTGTCTTTGACGCGTGAGGCGAGCAGCCCCACCACGCCCTGGTGCCATTCGGGATCGAACAGCGTCACGCCGGCGCGCTCGGCCACTTCGATCGCTTCCACCGCGAGGGCCGCCTGTTCCTGCATGTCCGCCTCGATGACCCGCCGTTCGCGGTTCAATGCGTCGAGGTCGCGGGCGATGTTCAGGGCGCGGCCGTAGTCGTCGGTGATCAGCGCTTCGATGCCCAGGGCCATGTCCGCCAGGCGGCCCGCGGCATTGAGGCGCGGCCCGAGGGCGAAACCGAGATCGAAAGTCCCCGCCTGGCGCGGATCCCGCCCCGCCGCGGCGAAGAGGGCGCGCACACCCGGATGCAAACCGCCCCGGCGCATGCGCGCCAGCCCTTGGGACACCAGAATCCGGTTGTTGCGGTCCAGCGGCACCACGTCTGCCACGGTGCCCAGCGCCACCAGATCGAGCAGGCTGCCGAGGTTCGGCTCCGCCTGGGTGGCGAATCGTCCGCGTTTGCGCAACTCGGCGCGCAGGGCGGTGACGACATAGAACATCACGCCCACGCCGGCCAGGTGTTTGCTGACGAAGCCGCAGCCCGGCTGGTTGGGGTTGACGATCACCGCGGCGGCGGGCAGTTCCG
>JBAWHH010000341.1:0-2267 GCA_049593715.1 Rhodocyclaceae bacterium | reverse complement strand
GTGCTGAGCGATCACCAATGGGACGAGTGGCTGTCCACACCAGACGACTCCCAGATGCGCGCGCTGCTGCAACCCTTCGATCCTGAGTTGATGCGGGCAGAACCGGCGCCAAAAACGACAACGCGGCGTTCGGGGCCAACTACCGACTGAGCGGATACCCACGACGGCCAAATCTGCCGCAGGCTGTCGACGCTCTGATTGCAGCCGTCCTTCGCGGTCATCTCATCGGCCAATGGAGTCACTCGGCCTCCCGCCGACTCCGACAGCAGTGCGGCCGACACCGGCCATTCGGCTGCGGGGTTCCGCTAACGACAGCTTTCCTGGATTCGTCGGGCACTGCCAGCCATTGCGGACGGTGGGCCTCCGAAGAATTCAGACAGCCACGAAGCGGTGAACGGACCGTGGCCCATAAAACCAAGACGAATGTGCGGTTTTCCCAAGCCCGGCGGCGGGCTCTGTTCGGGTCATTCGATCAACTTGCCGTCGATGGGCGCCTTACGTTCTATACGCATCACGCGATCAATCTCATCCCGCAATGCTTGGCGGCTCCGCGATCAAACGTTGCCGTATAGTCGCATCCCGCCCGGTTCGCCGAGCATTCGATCAGGCAATCGGCGAAATCGGCGCTCCCGCCCTTGAACACGCGAACGGCCTTCCAGACGGTCTCGGGGTTCTCAACCAGGAGCCCCTTTGTACGCAGCAATCCCTCCAGTACGGCGATGAGATCTTCTTTGCTGCTTGAGTAGCAGCCGGTGAGCACCCAGACCAGCTCAGTTAGCGATACCAGGCCGATGTAGGCTGGATTGTCCGCGGTCAGCGACTCGATCAAGCTAGTCGCCTTCGGCGACTGCTCCTGATCATCTTGCGCGATGTAACGCACGAGAACGTTGGTATCGAGTCCGATCACTTGGCCTTTGCACCCTGGCGCGCGATAGCAGCGTTCATATCCGCGATGGAGACTGGCTTCGCGGGCTTCCGAACAAGCCCCTTGAGCGCCTTCACCGACTGTGTTGCGGCGACCAGTTCAAAGTGGCCAGGCGCGACTTCGATGAATTCAACGCGGTCGCCTGTGTCGACGCCCAAGGCGGTGCGGACGGCGGCAGGAATGGTGATTTGCCCCTTGCTGGTTAGCGTGGCTGTGCTCACTGATCTCTCCTCAAGAATTCCTTACTATTAAGTAAGGACTCCAAGAAGTCAAGTACATGGCGCTACCAGTAGTCGCACGTCACGCCACCGGCAGCCTTCGACGAAGGTCGTGAGCGGTAGGCTTGCCGACGAGGACCGGACACCAAAAGGTACTGGTATCGCTCTTACCGATCGTCCTGCGCCGGCCGATTGTGTGAGTTCGAAACCGAGCCCATATGGTGAGCTTCGCGGCACAATCCCTGAATTCCAGTGGCTCGTTTGAGCAAAGAAACCCTATCACCGCTGCCGGCCATGACCTGCCGTTGACGGTACCGTCCAAATTCTTCGCTCTGGACTCCGCTTGATGACCGGTTTGCGGCGAGCAATTTGAACCCCACGTTGCCTTGAATCGGCCATCAACCGCCATTCGGGCCCATCAAGGAGCCGTCATCCAGATGTCGGCTGGGCCTCAACACCGGTCGCCCCACCGCCCGGACGACGACCCTATATGAGGCTATTGGGCGGTGCCCTCTAGGGCACACTTCGCGCTGCCCCTTTCTAGATGCACCCTGCACCTGCGTCTGCGGGAAGCGGATCTGTTCCCTGCTTGCGCCCTTGGCCAGATTGCCGCTCCGGCCGCAGCGCATCGGTGGCCGAGGGAGCCAGACCGCCTCGTCCAACGGGGGTGAGCGAGCTGCCTGCACCTACCCGGCACAAGTCATGCGACAGGGCGCTGGTATCGACGATGGCTGCCTCGACATTCGACAGGCTTGATGCCAGATCAAGTTGTGGGCTGGTGACCTGAATGGTGCCGGATACGCCATCCGGTGCGGCCGCCTGGATCACGTTCAGCCCGTCGATTCCTGCCCGGAACGGTATAGGCGTTGCGCCTCCGACGAACAGGGTGCTGGCACTCGGAATTAGGGTATTGACGTCGATCGCCACGTTTCCGCCAGAGGCATTGGCCGCCGCGGTGTTGGCCTGAATGAATCCGGTTTGAAGAATCAGCGTATCGGCGCCAACCCGGATGTCGCCCCCGTTGCCTGCGGTTCCGAGAACCGAGGTCTGAATTTGTGAATCCGTGAGCCACAGTCGTTGGCCACCCGTTATCGAGATATCGCCCCCATTGCCATCCTGAGCGC
>JBAWHH010000340.1:0-8812 GCA_049593715.1 Rhodocyclaceae bacterium | reverse complement strand
CGCGAATACTACGAGCGGCGCGAGCGCCGCCGCGATGCCGCCGCAGCGGTGATCGGCATCGGCGTCGGCGTCGCCATCGGTGCGGCGATCGCCAACGACCGCGATCGCCGGGACTAGGATGCGTTTTTTCCACCGGCCGAAAAGTGCCATCGCGCGGCTCCTCCTTCGCGCCAGCCGGCCTGCAAGTCGTGCAATCGGGCGCGTAGCGCACTCACCCGGCAGGCGAGAACCATGGGAGTGAGGAAGTAGAGTGCCCGGAGGTGGTTGGGCGACTTTTCTAGCGCTCAACTGGGCTTGCTGGGTCCAACCTAGAAAGCGCAGTTACCCGATTCCGAAAGCATCAGCCGGCGGTGGTGGTAGTGCTGGGGTGCGAAACCGGGCCAGCACCCGCTTGAGATAGTCGCAGGCACGCTGCCAGACGAGGTTCGGATCCAACTGCTCCGCAGTCGACTTTGCCCAGCCTTGCAGCAGGGCCGAGACGCGCAACAGCGCCACCCTGGCTTTGGCGAAATCGGCGTGCAGGCCGGTGAGCGAAATCGTGGTCTGGCCGGCGTGCTCGGTCTTGCGCCCGATCGAGCCCATCAACCACGGCCGGCTGGCGCGATGCGATGACCGACGCCATTGCCATGCCGACTGCGGTCCCGAGAAGTAATCGGTTTCGGGGTGGGTGAATTGCCCCTTTTGAACTAGACTAGATGCCTTTAGTCCATGGGAGCCTGCTATGCAGACCATCAATATTCACCAAGCGAAGACACACTTGTCCCGGCTGGTCGAGCGGGCAGCCCAGGGTGAGCCGTTCGTGATCGCCAAGGCTGGCAAGCCGCTGGTCAAGGTCATGGCGCTGAACGCGCCGGAAGCAGGACAGCGTCGGCGGTTGGGCTTCATGGCCGGACAGATCACCGTCCCGGACGACTTCGATCGGATGGGCGAAGCGGCGATCGAGCGGCTTTTCGGTGGCGAGGCGTGAAGCTGCTGCTAGACACCCACCTGCTGCTGCGGGCGGCGGGCGATCCGGGCCGCTTGTCGGCGCAAGCACGCGCGTTGATCGAGGCGCCCGAAAACGAACTGCTGTTCAGCGCGGCGAGCCTTTGGGAGATCGCGATCAAACGCGGGTTAGGCCGCGAGGATTTTCGCGTCGATGCCCGGCTATTGCGCCGGGGACTGCTGGATAACGGTTATGGCGAGTTGCCGGTCGGCAGCGAGCACGCCGTTGCCATCGATGGGCTGCCACCTATCCACAAAGACCCATTCGACCGCCTCTTGGTCGCGCAAGCCTTGGTCGAGGGGATCACGCTTTTAACTTCTGACGAACTGGTCGCGCAGTACTCCGGCCCAGTGCGGAAGGTGTGAGATGAGTCCGCGGATGGGTGACGCGTCAAACGTGCGGGTGGCGAATTCGCGGCGACACAAATTTCGCGCAGATACGGTGCGCTCGACGGACGAACGCAGCAGACCGGGCGCGCCAAGGTATCGACATTGTTGCCGCCAAACACGTGATCCATCGATGGCGAGAACCGTCGTCTGGGCGAGCCCCCGACGTCGGCATGCGCGTTTTCAGACGCAAGCGGGCACCTAGCCGATCAGATCCATAGTGTTTGGGCTCTTCCGGCAGAATGCCTGGAAACGCCATCCACGTTCGCCGGCCCTGCCCCTTTGCCCCGGATAGCTCCTTGACTGAGGAACTTCCGAGCCTGAGCGGAACCCGACAAGGCCACGCTTCATGCGATGTCCGGTCGCAACAGAAGAACCCAGATCAACGTTCATGCAGGAATCTTTCCCCCACTACCTCGTCATCACCGCCGGCAGCAACGGCGACATCTATCCATTTGTCGCTCTCGCAAGATCGCTGCAGGCCATCGACCGGCAGGTCACGTTCATTACCAGTACCTTCCATGCGAACCTGGTGCGCAGTGCCGGCATCGACTGCTTGGGATTTGGCACCGACGAAGACTACCTTCGGGTGGTGAAGAACCCGGACTTGTGGCACCCAAGAAAAGGGTTTTCGGTGTTGTTTGCCAACTACCGTGAGCATCTGCAGCAGATGGAGGGCGCCATCCGTTCCCTCGGCAATCGCGGACCGCTGATTGCCATCGCCCACCCACTGGCCATAGCGGGCGCTGCCATTGGCCGAGAGTGCGGTCTCATCAAGTCCATCGTTGCGGCCTATCTCGCGCCTTCCAACATCAAGACCTGTCATGGTCCCCTGCAGATCGGCCCCCATTCGGTGCCGCGCTGGGTGCCGGTGAGTTGGCGTCGGGCGTTATGGCGGTGGCTGGAAAAGGGCTGGATCGACCCGGTTCCCCTCGCCGAGATTAACGCAGTTCGGGAGGGCCTATCGCTGCCGACGGTTGACTCGTTTCTCGGCCACTTGGCCGCGGCGGCGGATCTGTCGGTCACGCTGTTCCCTTCATGGTTCGGGCCGTCCATGCCCGACTGGCCGAGCCCAATGGTCTTGGGTGACTTTCCTTTGTTCGATGCGAGTACGGCAGACGGTTTCAGCGACGAACTCTCGGCATTTCTCGCTTCAGGGGACAAGCCGGTCGTCTTCACGGCAGGCACCGGGAACATCTTTGCCGCCGACTTCTTTGCCTGCGGGCTGGCTGCTGTCGCGAAACTCGGGCGGCGAGCCATCTTTCTGACCAGGGAAGGCCGGCAGGTTCCGGCAGGGCTTCCGGCGTCCGTCCTGTGGCAGCCGTACGTTCCCCTTTCCGCATTGCTCCCGCACGCGGCGGCCCTGGTTCATCATGGCGGGATCGGCACCACCGCCGAGGCGCTACGTTCGGCCCCCCCCCAGTTGATCACTCCCTTCGCCTGGGATCAGTTCGACAACGCCGCCCGCGTGGCAGCGCTCGGCGCCGGCATGGTGCTGCCCGCCGCTCGCCTGCGGCCGAACCGACTGGCCGATGGTCTCGATGCGCTGACCAGGGGCGATACGTTTGCCGCCCGCTGTTCACTGCTGGCGTCTCGTTTTTCACCGGCCCACGACCTGAAAGCGCTGTGCCGCCAAGTCGAGCGCCTCGTCTGGTCCAAGCGGGAGGCAGCCTGATCCGCCCTTCGGTGACAGCTTCCGCCCTCCCCGAGGTGGAATCGCCGGACGGAGAAACCGCATCAGGTGACACTGGACCCGACCCGCAGCTGCATCAAACCGCATTCGGAACCGCCCGCGGCAGCTAATCCTCAGGCTCTTCCTCAAACAACTGTTCCAGTCGCCTCGGATAGTGGTTGAGAAAGTCGCGGGTGACGGCGAAATGGTCCGTGTCCTCGTAGCCGACCTCGCTCACCCCGGCATCGTCGAAAAGGACGATCTTGGCATTGGGGTAGGCGAGCAAGATGGGCGAGTGGGTGGCGATGATGAACTGCGACGCGCCGAAGACGAGTTGGTGGATGGCGCGCAACGCGGCTAGCTGTCGGCTGGGAGACAGTGCCGCTTCGGGTTCGTCCAGCAGGTAGATGCCATCGCCCCGGAACTTGTGGATCAGAAGCGACATGAAGGCTTCGCCGTGGGAGCGCCCGTGAAGTGAACGGTCACCGTAGCCCTTCAGGTAACCGACCTCGTCCATATAGGTCGCCACGTTGAAGAAGCTCTCGGCACGCAGGAAGTAGCCGTCGTAGGGCCTGGGGGTGGTCCGCGCCAGGCGAATCGCCTCATGCAAGGGCGACACCGAATTCGTGGTGCTGAACTGGACGTTTCTCGTCCCACCTTCGGGCCCAAAGCCGAGCGCGACGGCGATGGCCTCCAGCACCGTCGACTTCCCCGAGCCATTTTCGCCGACGAAGAACGTGACGTTGGGGTGAAAGCGGATGTCCCCGAGTTGGCGTACCGCCGGGATGTTGAAAGGATAGGACGTGTAGTCGATCTCGACGTCCGGGCGAAAGGACGCGTTGAGCAGATACGGCTTGGTTCGTGCGGGCATACGCGTGAGAAGACCTTAGAGCAGGCGTGGAAAGCAGGTTGTGAGCGGCGGAGGTCCGGCCCGAGGCGGATCGTGAGCTTGTGCGCCTTACAGCCCGATGGACCGCAACCTCGCATCCAAAGTGGTCTGTTTCCCCACGCCGGCGCGGCCGCCTGGCATGCGCGCTCCGAGCAAGCTTGCCCACGACCAAACAGGGGACGACCTGAGGACGGAATTCTGCCTGCCCAAGCCGGGATAGAACGCGGCACGTAACCCCCCTCGGCCGGGGACGCAACCCGTGCGGACCGCAACGCCAGCCCCCTGCCCTGCTCCGCCGTATCGAAAGCACCTCGGACTCATAGCCGCCGCGTCGGATGACCCAGATTGGCAAGAAGCGCCACCGCCTTCTTGTCGAAAGAGAGGAAGCACTCCCCTCCCAGCCAATGTCCTTCAAAGGCAATCGCGCCATCGGCGAAATCACCGCCCGCATCGAGTACAGCCAAGCCCGCCTCCACCGCCGGCCGATTCATCTCCACGTTCTTCGCGCCCATCAGCGCCCGGATTGCCGCAGCGATGTCCGCAGCAGTAATGTCATAGACCTTGCGCAGCACCCAGACGAATTCGCACAAGCAGGGTAGCGCAACGGCAATCACTTCGGCATCGAGCAGAATTTTCTCGGCACTTTGCGCCTGCACCGGATCGTCGCGAACGACTGCCCGCACCAGCACATTGGTGTCGACGGCGACCCTCATGGTTTGCCCGCCCAGCCTTCCTCGCCAGCGGCGTTCATTTCCTCAATGGTGGCGACCTTGTTCGTGCGGCCCGCGAGCATCCCAACGAAATCCGTGATGTTCCCAGAGGGGCGCGCCGCTTTGAGAAGTGCTCGCCCATCGGGCAACAGGTCCACGTCCATCTTGTCCCCGGGTTGGATCCCAAGATGCTGAAGCACCTCCTTCTTCAAAGTCACTTGCCCCTGAGCGGTTACGGTCAATGTGGTCATGGCGGGCAGTCCTTCCTTTCGTGGCAACGAGAAAAGTAATGCAGAAACGCCTTACGTTCAAGCGCTGCTGTAAGCCGGGGATCCGATCCTGACGACAAGCTTCGAATCTCACCACGCTCGATCGCCACGTGCTTGGCCTGTGGGCAGCGAATGCGCAGGAGCCCAGAATTCGCGAAGGTTCGCGACACTCGTGTTGCCAACCGTTCCCCGTACTGGAGCGGATCGAGCCGCCAGCGCGCCAGCGCGGCAAGTGGCCTTCTCGCCTTGGTTCTGCCATCTGATCACCCTCCAACATTTCGCCGCTGGGTGCTCAACCTGCCAAAATGTCTTTCCCATGGCCGTTGCGCAGATCCCGGCCAACCCTCAATTCGCCACCCACAATCTCGGGCGCCACTCGCATTTGAGTCTCCGTCACGAATGCATAGGGCACTTTGGCCGCACCCGCCAATTAAGTCACCATTGGAGCGCAACGCTACACGAGGTTTGTTGGTTTCGTGATGGACTGCCCACAACCGGACCGCTGGAGGTCTCAGAATTTATTTCAGTTGGCGCTGTACCGCTGGTGAACCGGGTGCGGGGAAGTCTATGGTTGGGGAACAAGGATCCGGCGGGATCGGCGTTCACGGAACTTGTTCAAACGTGTGGACTGCAATGGAAATCGGCGGGAAATGGAAATGGGTAAAGTCAAGCTCGCGAGGCTTCCATGACGCGCAACGAGAGCTCGACGCCGTTCGACCTAGGATCCAAGGATGGGAGGATGGCATTGAGGATCCTGCCGGGATGACGCAAGCTCTTCCGCACCGGGATGGACCCCGAGCGCGCCGCCGACCGTCCGGTAGCCGGGTTCCCGGGCGGCGAGGCCCGTCGAAACCCCGATATCCCTTGGTGTTCCGCGCAGGCTCCGCGCAAGCGGAAGGCGAACTCGCCACACCGAAAGACGGATGCATTGATCCAAGGCGCCTGTCCAGCGATCTCCCATTGCGGCGCAGTGCCGCAAGACGCCTCCGCAAGGCGACACACGCAATTGCAACGTCCTTGGCACAGTACGGAACATGAGTCGGACAGTCAGCCCCGAGATCCGACGTCACTGACCAACCAACGGGCGAGCAGCCCGTTGCTACGGCGGACAACTCCGCGCTGGTCGCTCCTGGGCACCGCCAGCGCCATACCCAGCCCAACCAAAGAGGTCCTGCCATGCAAGCAAGCGCCCTTGAACCGTCTCGATCCCCCGCAACAAGCTCACGCATTCCGCTGTCTCAGGTTCCAGTCGAGTTCGTCGATGCCCTCCTCTACAACGGGGACATGAGACGGGAACAACTGCTCGATCTTCCCGATCTGGCTGGATGGAGCATCGATCGCCTGAACCACGCGATAGAACTGGCAAAAATGGCCGAGGCGATTATTGAGAGGGACGACGGCTTGATCGTACTTGAAGAGGACACTGTCCGCCGTCGAGTAGCCTGCTATGGCTAGTTGCGCGGCGGGGATGCCATATCTGCCGGGGATTTTCAATCCAAAGATCAACTCGCTTTCCCCACCAGAGCAGGAGCGCTGTAGGTACCCATCCTAGTCTTACGCTCCTATGCCGGCGTGTGGGATTGAAGCCCACTCAGATTGCCATGAACTCCTACACCTTTGGGCCATTGAACGAGTATCGGGTCGTCGTTGCCAACGACGGGCACTCGCGAGCGCGCGCGTTGTCCCTCGTCTATGGCGTTTATCTGGCAGCGGGCTTAACGGCCCCGCGGGCAAGCAGAATGATATTATCATGCCACGACGCCGTACCCGACTCCACAGCTTTCCTGGTCGAAAGGCTGGACACCGGTTCGAAAGCTTCCGCGGTAGCCAGCTTGAGCCTGGTTCCGGACAGTACGCTTGGACTGCCGATGGATGAGTCCGAGCATCCCAGATTGGCCCAACTGCGTTCCGAAGGTCGTCGACTGGTGGAACTGGTGAAACTGGCCACTGTTGGAGCCACCGAGCAGGCATGGTCAAAGCGCCACCGGCCCCGAGAATTGATCTTACGTCATTTGTTCAAACTGGCCTACCTTACCGCACGGCATATCGAAAAGGCGACCGATCTGATCATCGCTGTTGCACCCCCGCAGGAGCACTATTTTCGGAATGTTCTCCTATTCGAGAGCCTGAGCGGCGCGCCAGATGCCGTCAGGGAGAAATCGTCGCTTTCCGTGCCGCTTCGGCTGCGGCTCGACGAGGCAGAACAGCGCTTCGAATCACGCTACGGCCCCAAGTCGGGAAGCGGTAACCTTTTCCGCTTTTTCGTTGGTCCGCGCAACGCGGAAACGTTGCTGTGGCTTAAGTCGGTGCGGCACCGGCTCGGCGCAAAGGATGTGCATTATCTGTTTACGGAGCGTAGTCAGTTGCTCAAGAAAGCCGACGAGGCAACGCGAAGAGCATTGGTGAGCTTCTACCCTGCCCTTGCTGATCCGGCCGCAATGCATTGGAAAACGGAAGGGCCGTCTCCATATGGTGTCAGCGGGGATTTGAATCCGCGTGGTTCCAAGGGTACCCGTCCATTTCGTGCCCAGAGGCCCGTTTTCGACACACAATAGAAACAGACGTGTAGCGCATTTGTTTGGAGAAATACCTTTAAAACAAGTATTTGTGTTCGAACGCTAAAGTGGTGTGGCCGAAGCCTGTTTAGCGGTGGCTGCGGGAAGCCCGTCCGCGCATCGCCCAGCAGCTCGAGGCGATCACCTGACTCGAATGTGTGGTGGCCACCGACCCAGTGCCGGGCGATGGCGTGGCCGCCTGGTTTGAGCCGAAGACCGCCGAGCGGCTCGCTTCAGCGGGCTTCATTCGCCTGAAAGATCTGATCGCCCGGATCCACGACCGCGGTCAGCGCTGGTGGGTCGGTGTGGCGGGATTCGGCCCGCAGACGGCCGCTCGCCTGGTGGCCTGGCTCACCGAACACGCCGCGGTGGGCGGCTGGACCATGGCGCCCGAGGTCAGTCTGCCCCGCTCGGTCCTCGACGCGATGGGGCGCACGGTCGAGCGTCCGCCGGAGACCGCCGTGGTGCCGCTGGAGCGTTTTGGTGTGCCGGCAGAGTTGGATGGTTCCACGGGGAAGTTCCGGGCGCCGAGGGAACGCTGCTTGATCGGCGCGGAGAACGACTATGCGGCCATCGCCGCGTGGCTTGGTGGGCAATCCCTGGAAAGCCTTGGGGCCGCTAACGGGGGAAGTCCCGAAGCTGCAGGTGGGCCGCAGCTTCAGCCAGGACCAGTGGGCCTTTCTCATGGAGCAACTGGCCACCTACGTCGAATCCGGCGCGTTGCGACGCCTGCGCTTTGCCCTGACTTTCGCCGACGCCACCGGCCTTCGTCTGGCAGAGCTGGTGCAGGCCCGCGCGGAGGATCTCGCCTGGGTGGAATTTGGCGCCGGCGGGTGGATGCTCTCGGTGCTGGGCAAAGGCGGCAAGCTGCGCGAAGTGCCGGTGCCCGAAGAAGTGATGACGGACCTTTTCAATTACTTGGCCGACCGCGGTCTGGATCCGGATTCGCGGGTAGCGAGCAATGAGGGCGTTTTCCTCCTGGGTAAGGTCGACGATGTGCAGCGGCGTCTGTACTGGGCCGAGGGGTTCGACGCCCGACAGGGGATTTCCACCGCGCCCCTATACGATCAGTTCAAGGTGTTCTTCCTCGAGGCGGCGGAGGTGCCCGGCCGCAGCGATCCGCGGGGCGCGGCACACCCGCGCCAGTACCCACTGGCTGCGCCACACCCACGGCTCCCACGCGGTGGCGGCCGGTACCCCGATCGAAGTGGTCCAGGCCAATCTGGGGCATGCGTCGCTCGCCACGACCACCCGCTACGTCACCGCCGAAGCCAAGCGGCGGAATCAAGCTATTGAGGCGTTTTGGCGCGGGCGCGGCGGCGCCATCGCATAACGCTGACCGGCAT
>JBAWHH010000339.1:0-9557 GCA_049593715.1 Rhodocyclaceae bacterium | reverse complement strand
AGCCAGGCTTTGTATATGGAAGCCAGAGGCCATGGAGGTCGCCGCCGCTGCCCGCTGGGAACGCCGCAACCCCACCATCAGCCCAGCACATGGGCGTAGGCGAGGCGCAGCACCTCCCGCTCACTGGAGCCAAGGCCGCGGGCTTCGGTGATGGCGACGAAGCGGCCGCCGACCGCCGCGGCGGCGTCGAAAGGCGGATCGATAGTGGTGAATTCGGCGAGCAGGAGCGTGAAAAGCTCGCCGCGTTCCTGGCCGCGAATCCGGAATTCGTGGTCTATCTGGACTTCTCCCCGCGCCAGATCGAAGAACCGTTCACTCGCCGCCGCCAGCACCGCGGGATGGACGACGACGGTCCCCGCCGCTTCAGGGGGCGAAGAAAGGAGCGCGTCGGCCGCCAGCGAGGCGGGCACGACCAGTCCTTCCGCAAAGAGCAGAAAGCGCAGCCGCGCGCTGGTCCTCTGCTTGTGGAAGAACAGCAGGCGGGTTCCCGCCGGCAGCGTCCATGCGGGCACTGCCGGCGCGGGAGAGGTCATGCCGGCTGGGGGGCGTGGGTATGGCAGCCTTTGGGACAGACGCGGGCGCAGGCGCCGCAGCCAATGCAGTCGAGGGCGTTGGCCATTGACATCACCATGGTGTTGTCGTCATCCCAGTCTTCGTCCTCGTTTTCCATTTCGTCCGAGCGCTCGATGAGCTCGAACACGGTGCGCGGGCAGACCTTGAAACAGCGGCCGCAGCCGATGCATTTTTTCTGGTCGAGTTCGACGAGGAAGTTGGGCGTCCATTCGGTGCCGCCGCGGGTGCGCCCGGTGATCGATTCCATTGCTGCTTTCTCCTTCAGGCGCCGCCGGCGCCGGTTGCTGATGTGGTCGCGTTCTGCAGGCGGGCGTTGGCGTTGGCCCAGGCCTGGCAGGCGTCGTAGGTTGCCTGTGCAATGCCGGGGATTTCCTCGAAACCCGCCGGCAGCTTGTCTTCCACGAGATCGTGCAACTCCGCGGCGCGCTCGCTGGCGATGCGCTTGAGCCGCCTGACCTCCTTTTCCAGTTCCTTCAGCGTGTCTTCGCCCATCCCAGGCCTCACAAGCCCGCGACTTCGGAGTACTTGCCGACGATCTCCAGGGCGACGGACAGCAGCCGGTCGGCTTCGTCTTTCATTTTCGACAGGCTGTCGAAGCCGAAGCGATGCACGTCGCGCAGGGTGCGATCCATCACCACCAGCTTGCCCACGGTGATGAGCACACGGCCGAATCCTTCGTGGGTGATGTTCATCATCGGCACCGCCATCAGGCCGCATTCGCGCTCGATCATGGCGGAGATCGCGTTGTAGAAAGCGCGGACGCGGGACAGCGTGACGTCGTCGGGGTCGCCCACGATGGGGATCTGGCGGCGCTGTTCCTTGGTCAGGACGAACGGGGCCAGGATGCGGTCTGCAGGCCAGCCGTCGAAGGAGCCGTAACTGTCGAGGGCGCGCATCTGCTTGACCATTTCCTGCATGAACTCGCTTTGCAGCAGGTCGGCAGCTGGTGCTGCCAGAGTTGTCGTATTCATCGGGTTATCTCCCTTGAGGAAAAATGCGTATGGGCAAGACAGAGGCCACGGGCGGCGCGTTGCGCGTCACTGCCGCCGGGGCGTAGCGCGCCGCGTGGCGCCGGCCCAGCCATCGAGAAGCAATGAGGCCGGCGAGAAAACCACTGATCGCACCCAGGGCGGCCCACAAATCCGAGGCGCCCAGCGCGGCGGCGGCCGACGCCCCCGCCAGCAGTCCGAGCAGGGGCGGTAGGTAGGCGATGGCCGCGGCGGACAGCAGTGCCGCCTCGGGCAGATGCAGCGTGACCGTTTCCCCCGGCCGCAAATCCTGGTCGTTGGCGACGCGCCAGACCCGCGCTCGGGGCTGCAAGAACTTGCCGAGTTTGGAGGTCGGGCAGCCGCTCTTCACGCCGCAGGCGCTGCAGCCGCCGCTCTGCGCCGCTTCGATCAGGGCGAACTCGCCGTCGATGCCCTCCACCCGGCCTTGTTCCTGGATCACTCTTGCCAACCCTCGTCGGCCATGGCATCGAATCGCGAGGTATCGCGGGGTATCGCGCGTTGCAGCGCCTTCGCCAGCCAGCCGCTGGGGCCCGACTTCAACTCGGCCTGCAGGGCACTGACCACGCTGTCGATGGAGGTGCCTTCGTCCACCTTCACCGGCTGCACGCCCCGGGCCAGGAGTTGCTGGATGGCCGACGCGCCCACCGCCTGGCAATACACGGCGGCGCAACCTTCGAGCAGGGCGATCTTGCCCGCCAGCTTGCCCTCGTGGCCGTCCATGGCGGTTTCGATGAACTCGGCGACTTCCACCAGCGAATTCGAGCCGGCGTCGATGGCGTGAATGGCGAACGCCCGGGCGGCGCCGAAATGCTGGTCCACCGTCTTGCGGTCGCTGCTGGCGAAAGCCACCTTGAGCACGGCCGGCGCCTCGTCAGTGCCGGGCCAGGCCAGGGCTAGCCGGCGCAGCGCCGGTTTCGGCTTGCCACTCGCGGGGTCCGCCCTGCCAGTAGATGGAACGATAGGGGGGGATTTCATGATGGTGGCCCAGAATCAGGTTGGCGAAATCGAACAGGGCTTGCCGGGCGCCGCGATAGCCGACCCACGTGCGCGCATAGCCTCCGACCCAGTCGTATTGGGGGAAACCGGCGCGCAGGAGGGGAATGCCGAGGCGCTGCGCACCCTGCAAGGCGTGGGAGCTACCGACCATGATCTGGGCGCCGCCCGCGGCAGCGGCCCGTTCCAGGTCTTCCAGATCGCCGATGCGCACGTCCGCCCGCGGCACATCGGCCAGGCACTCGGCCCGCGAGGGCGCCACGGCGGCCACCACCTCGCAACCCATGCCGGCGAAGAAAGCCGCATGGGCCAACAGCGCATCGGGGTCCAGGCCAATGGCGACGCGGGTGAAGCCGGTCATGAAATGGGTATCCACCATGGCATCCTGCAACTGGGCGCGATGGCGCTCTATGCGCTCCGGCACGGGTTTGCCCGACAGTTCAGTCAGCGCGTGGGTGAAACGGTCGCAGGCGTCGAGGCCCATCAGGTGATCGAAACGGAAGTCCGGCACGCCGGTGCGCGTTTTCAGCAGATCCGCGGCGTGGGCCAGGGACCGGCCGATCACCAGGGTGGCCACCGATTCGCCCATTGCCTCGATTTCGCTGCGCGGGGTGCCGCCGAGGGTCAGCGGGGTGTATTCGGCGTCGATCAGGTGGCCGTCGAGGGAGTCGCCGATGTCCGGCAGGATCACCGGCCGCAGGCCGAACGCTTCGATCCACTCGCGGATCGCCTCCAGATCGCCGGGGGTCAGCATCGCCGAAGCGAGCACATTGACCTGCTTGTGGCGGTGGCCGGCGACACGGGTTTCCGGCACCAGCACGTCGATCATGCCTTGCACCGCCAGGGCGAAGCCGGTTTCCAGGCTGCCGACGTAGTCGGGCGTGTTGACGGCGACGATGGCGATGCGGTCGAACTGGGGGTGCTTGGTGCGGAACTCTTGCACCAGGCGGTGGATGTCCGTGCCCTGGGTTTCCGACAGGCCCGTGGTGGCCAGGCCGATGATATCCGGGGCGCATTTCTCGCACAGGGTCTTGAGGCCCTCGATCACGTTTTCGTCCGCCGTCATCACGGTGGAGATGTGATCCATCGCCGTGGTCTGCAGCGGTATCGGCTCGCGGAAGTGGCGCACGAAAAACACCTTGCCGAAGGCGGTGCAGCCCTGGGAGCCGTGCAGCATGGGAATGGCGTTCTTCAGCCCGAGGAAGGCGAGAGAGGCGCCGACGGGCTGGCTCACTTTCAGCGGATTGACCGCCAGGGGTTTGGCGCGTTTGAGGATTTCAGCCATTTCGCGGTGCCTCCTAGGCAACCAGCGGCGTGCCCGCCGCCTTGTTGGTGGCCCAGGGCGCGGGCTTCTTCACTGCCGGCCACACCGGGCTGTCGATGGTCAGCGCGAGTTGGCGCACCAGTTCCAGCATGCCTTCGTAGCCGGCGTAGCCGAATTCGCGCTCCTGGTTGATGTCGAGGAAAGGGATGCGCGCCTTCAGTGCCGTGTAGAGATTGCGGCCGCCGGCGATGAGGATGTGCGCGCCGTATTCGTTGTAGGCCGCCAGCAGCGCCCTGGGGCTGCCGTCGGTGATCATCTTGGCGCCGGGGCCCATGATTTCGCGGATGCGCGCCTTGTCTTCCTCGGTGGATTTCTTGGTGCCGGTGGCGACCACGTCCATTCCCAGATCCTGCAGCGCGGACACCACCGACCAGGATTTGACGCCGCCGGTGTAGAGCAGCACGCGCTTGCCGTGCAAACGGTCGCGCCAGGGCTCCAGCGCCGCGCGCAGGCGCTTCTCCTCGCGTTCGATGAGCGCTTCGGTGCGCGCCCACAGGTCGGGATCCTCTAGCAGGCGGGCGAAATCCCGCAGCGCCTGGGAGGTGTCGGAGATGCCGTAGAAGCTGCCTTCGAAGAAAGGCACGCCGTAGTCTGTCTTCAGCTTGCGGGCGACGTTGAGCAGCGCCTTGGCGCACACCACCATGCTCGCTTCGGCGCGATGCATGGTCTGGATTTCGCGGAAACGCGCGTCCCCCGAGAGGGTGGCGAGGACGCGCAGGCCCAGTTCGTCGAACAACGGGGCCACATGCCAGAACTCGCCGGCGATGTTGAACTCGCCGATCAGGTTGATGTCGTGGACGCGGATGTCGGGGCGCTGCGCCAGCACCCGTCGCGGCACGGGATCGGGTTCGCGCGTGCCGATGACGTGTGTGAACATGGTTTCGCCGGCGATGCGGTTGCCCAGGTTCTTGGTGCCGTAGAAACCGGCGCAATCCACCGGCACCACCGGCACTTCCCAGCGCTCCGCCGCGGCTTTGCACACCGCCTCCACATCGTCGCCGATCAGCGCCGGCACGCAGGTGTTGTAGACGAACACCGCCGCCGGGGAATAGCTGTCGATGGCCTGCTTGATGGCATGGAACAGACGCTTCTCCCCGCGCCCCATGATCACATCCTGTTCGGTGAGGTCGGTGGTCATGCCGATGCGGTAGAGCGTCTCGCCCGATGAACGGGTGCCCCGGTTGTCCCACGAACTGCCGGCGCAGGCGATGGGCCCATGGACGATGTGGGCGACGTCGGCGATGGGCAACAGCGCGATCTGGGCACCGTCGAAGGTGCAGCCGCCAGCGGTGGCGCCCGGCTTGGGGCGTGCACAGCCGGATTTTTCTTTGCCGTTGTGGGCGCAGGCCGGCTCGTTCATCAGCACGGCAATTTCGGAGGCTTTCATAGCGGCGGACTCTCGACGTGGTTTCGAGAATCAGGATTGCAACCGCCGTGCCACCTTCAGTGCGCTGATTTATAGGGAATTGTGGCGGCGGCTGATTGTCGCGAACGCGACAATGCGACAGCGCGGGTCGATGTGCGACAAACGCGGCGGCCCGCAAGCCGCCGGGAGCGGCCTATCCCGCCGCCGTTCCGTGGAACGGAAAGGTAACCGCCGGTTCGCGGCCGGAGACGATGTCGGCCAGGGCGCGAGCGGAACCGCAGGCCAGGGTCCAGCCGAGGGTGCCGTGGCCGGTGTTGAAATAGAGCCTGGACAAGCGGCTGCGTCCGATCACCGGCAGGTTGCTCGGCGTGGCTGGCCGCAGTCCGGCCCAAAAGCGGGGTTCGGGATCGGCGGTGGCGCCGGGAAACAGCTCCTGGGCGCGGGACAGGATGGCTCGGCAGCGCGCCGGATTGAGGCTGAGGTCGTAGCCGTTCAGTTCCGCCGTGCCCGCGGCGCGCAACCGGTTGCCCAGCCGGGAACACACGACACGGTGGGATTCGTCGGTCACGCTGACGCGGGGCGCCCGCTCGGGCTCGCTCAGGGCCAGCGTGGCCGAATAGCCTTTCACCGGATAGATGGGCAGGCGCTCGCCGATCCCGCGCGCCAGCAGGGGGCTGTAGCTGCCGAGGCAAAGCACGTACGCATCGGCGGTGAGGACTTCGCTCGCCCCTCCGGCACAGACGCGCACGCCGGTCATGGCCCCGCGGGCCGTTTCCAGGGCCTCGACGGCGGTTCCGAAGCGCAATTCGACGCCCTGTTTGGCGCAGCGGGCCGCCAGCCCGTCGGTGAAGCGGTAGGCGTCGCCCGATTCGTCTTCGGGAGCGTAGAGGCCGCCCAGCAACGTGTCCCGGCATTCGGCGAGGGCCGGTTCCACCTCCAGGCAGCCGGCCCGGTCGAGAACATGCACCTGCATGCCGAAGCCACGCAGCCAGCGGGCTTTGCGCTCCGCTTCGCTGATGCCGGCGCGGTCGAAATGGAGATGCAGGATGCCCTGGGTGAGGGCGTTGTATTCGATTCCTGTGGCGCTGCGCAGGGCCTGGAGTTCGCTGCGGCTGTAAATGGCCAGCCGGGCGATGGCTTCGCCGTTGTGCCGGCTGCGGGCCGCAGAGCATTCGCGGAGAAACTGCAGGCCCCACCACCACTGGTGCACGTCGGCGGTCGGGCGGAATTTGAGGGGAGCGTCTTCACGGCCGAGCCAGCGCAGGATCTGGGCCGGCGCTGCGGGGTTGGCCCATGGTTCGGGATGGCTGACGGAAATCTGTCCGCCGTTGGCGAAGCTGGTCTCCAGGCCGGCCTGTTCCTGGCGATCCACCAGAATGACTTCGTGTCCCGCCTGGGCGAGATACCAGGCGCTGGTCACGCCCGTGACGCCTGCCCCCAAAACGATGATCTTCATGAGGTTGAAACGATGAGTTGCACTGGTTACCGACTGACGCGAGGTCTTCGCAGCCTACCCGGATTTCGACCCGGCCGCCAAAGCGCCAAGTCCGGGGAAGGGCTCATCGGGCGCCCGGCTTTTCCTCAAGCCAGCAGAACGGCGATGATACCGGTCAGAAAAATGGCGTCGAAGGTTCCTGCGCCACCCACCGCGGCGACCGGCGCGCCCAGCTTGCGAATGTCGCCGAAGCGCAGAACATCCGCCCCGAGAAGCACGCCCAGGGTGCCTGCGACGTAAGCCAGAACGGCGGTATTGCCGGGATCGAGCGCCAGCGCCATCAGCGCCGCGGTGCAGGGCGCTACCAGCAGCGGCATGCCTATCCCCAAGCCCTCCACGGGGCGGCTGGTGGCATAGGCCACGGCGGCGACAGCGGCAACGGCGAGGGCCACGTCCGCCGCTGCGACGGGTGCATGGGCGAGGAGATACATGCAAAAAGCGACGGGCGTCACGCACCCGCCGACGTTGACCACCACCACGGTACGGCTGCCGAACGGCGGGTGCTCGAAGCGGAACAGGCGCTGCAACGGGGGCGGCAGTTCAGTCGGCATCCACGGTGCGCTGATGCTGAACAGCGGCAGGTTGATGAAGCTCCCCGCCAGCGTCGTGACCAGCAGCAGGAAAGCAGATTCCCGCGACAGGCCGAGCTTTTCGAAAGCGAGGGACAATAGCCCCAACTGGACGAAGGAGGCCAGGAAGGCAAGCAGCCCAATCAGTATCAGCAGACGCTTGAAGGGCACGGCGCCGAACGATGGATATGCAAAGAGACAAAGAATACGTCCATATGGCCGCTGCGGTCGATTCCTGCTCCGATGGGCGGTACCCCCCGGTGTCCGCCTTGCCGCGGATCGAACCGCCCCACGATTGGCACCTCACGCCAAAGCAGGCGGCCGCGCTTCAGGCTGATCTCAGCCCATTGGTCGTACGGGAAGATTGCCTCGGCGCCGTGCATCGCGTTGCCGGAATCGACGTCGGTTTCGAGGATTCAGGCAAGATTGCCCGCGCCGCCGTGGCCGTTCTCAGCTTCCCCGAACTTATTCTGGTCGAGCAGGCCATTGCCCGGCTGCCGGCGAGTTTTCCCTACGTGCCGGGACTGCTGTCGTTCCGCGAAGCGCCGGTGGTGCTGGCAGCGCTAAGTCAATTGGGCGCACCACCCGACCTCTTGCTCTATGACGGCCAGGGCATCGCGCACCCGCGGCGGCTGGGGATCGCCAGCCATCTCGGGCTTCTCGCCGGGATTCCCAGCATCGGCGTCGCCAAGACGCGCCTTGTCGGCGAACATGGCGATGTCCCGATGGCGCGAGGGGCCTGGACCCCGCTTACGGACAAAGGCGAAACGATCGGGGCGGTGCTGCGCACGCGTAGCGGGGTGAAGCCGCTGTTCGTGTCCATCGGCCATGGCCTGTCGCTTACGAGCGCCATTCGCTGGGTGATGGCCTGCACCACGCGCTACCGGTTGCCGGAAACGACACGCTGGGCGCACCGGCTGGCCTCGGGTTGATTGCCGGAATGCCGGCCCGGGCGTTCATTGCCGACATGGTGTGTCAGAATCCGCGCCCAAATGAATGCGATGAAAAATGTGCTGCGGGCGGTCGTCGGCTGCGGTTTCGCTTTGCTGACGGTGGCGGCGAATGCCGGGGCCTTCAAGCTCTACCCGGGCGCCCAACTGGACGAATACGCCAGTGCTGCCGCCAATCGTCGTCTCGTCGCCACCGGCCAGCCGGTGGCGCGGACGACGATCTACGCTACCGTGGACGACTACGACAAGGTGTTCACGTTCTACCGCAAGCAGGGCCGTGTCTTCAATTTGCCCAAAGAACTCGGGACCGCCACGAAACTGCCGGAAGGCAAGAAGCTGCGCCAGAGCTATGTCATCCTCGATGGCGCAACCACGCTGGCCAAGGCCAAGCGTTGGGTGAAAGTCCAGTCTCCCTATGCGGGACCAACGTGGAAGGCCGAACTCAAGCCGGGCGAGGCACCGCTGAAGGAATTGACCGCGATCCTCTACTCGGAGACACCTTGACGCCCGCGGTCGCCTGTTGGCGAGTTTATCGCTAACGAGCCTTGCGCTTCGCGGGGTGCTCCCGTAAAATCCCGCCCTTTTATCGGTTCAGCTTTCAGCGAAAACTATGGCTAACTCCGCACAAGCACGTAAGCGCGCCCGCCAATCGGTGGACCGCCGCGCTCGCAACATCAGCCTGCGCTCTCAACTGCGCACCGCCATCAAGAGCGTGCGCAAACTGATCGCCAGCGGAGATAAAGCCGCGGCCCAGACCGCATTCCAGGCTGCTCAGAAGACGATCGACAGCATCTCCGACAAAGACATCATGCACAAGAACGCGGCTGCCCGGAACAAGAGCCGTTTGTCCGCGGCGATCAAGGCCCTCAGCGCCTGAGCCTGACGAACAAGCGGGGCTGCGGGCACGCAGCCCCGAGAGTTACAAGAAAAAGGACGCCTCGTGCGTCCTTTTTTGTTTTTCAGGTGCCGCTGGGCGCGAGCAGCGCCGGTTCTCCGGGCAAACGCAGGCCCGCAAGCGCGCAGGATTGCCCACGCTGACTTTCTTCCCTTCCCGGAGCCCCCACCAATGGTCATTCCCGATGACGCACGTGCCCACGCCCTGGACCTGATCGCCTACATCGACGCCAGCCCCAGTCCGTGGCATGCCGTTCGGACAGCCGCGGATCGCCTGTCGGCCGCCGGATTCACGCAACTGAGCGAAGCGCAGCGCTGGCAGTTGCAATCGGGCGGGCGTTACTTTGTCGTGCGCGGCGGATCCTCGGTGGTCGCCTTCATCG
>JBAWHH010000338.1:0-5281 GCA_049593715.1 Rhodocyclaceae bacterium | reverse complement strand
CGCCGCGGCCTCCGGCGACACGCCGGGGGTGCCGCGGCGCTCCCACATCGACTCCCAGGGCGAGGGAAGGCAAAAATGGCTAAACCCGAACTGGCCCTTTGGCCCGGTAGTGCCTATCCGCTCGGCGCCACTTGGGATGGAAATGGCGTCAATTTCGCCGTCTTCTCCCAGCACGCCGAGGCAATGGACCTGTGCGTGTTCGACGCCAGCGGCCGGCGGGAACTCAGCCGAACGCGGCTGCCGGAGCGCACGGATTTCGTCTGGCACGGCTATCTTCCAGACGCCCAGCCGGGACTCCTCTATGGTTTCCGCGCCCACGGGCCCTACCGGCCGGAGCGAGGCCACCGCTTCAACCCGAACCGCCTGCTGATAGATCCTTACGGCAAGGCGGCAGCGGGCAACCTGCTGTGGACGGACGCCCACTTCGGCTACAAGGTCGGAGCCAAACGCGCCGACCTGACTTTTGACTGGCGCGACAACGCCCTCGCCATGCCCAAGTGCCGGGTGATCGACCCGGCCTTCGACTGGGAAGGGGACCAACTCCTGGGGACCGCCTGGAGCGACACGATCCTCTACGAGTTGCACGTGAAGGGCTTCACCGCATTGCACGAAGGCATCCCGGCGCCGCTGCGAGGCACCTATTCCGGCCTCGCCAGCCCGGCCATCATCGACCATCTGCGGCGCCTGGGCGTGACCGCCGTCGAGCTGCTGCCGATCCACTGTTACGTCGATGATCGGCACCTGGTGCAGCGGGGTTTTCGCAACTTTTGGGGCTATAACTCCATCGGTTTCTTTTCGCCGGACCGCCGCTACGCCGCCACCGCCGATGCGGTGACCGAGTTCAAGAGCATGGTCAAGGCGCTGCACCGCGCCGGCATCGAAGTGATTCTGGACGTGGTCTACAACCACACGGCGGAAGGCAACCAGCTCGGCCCGACCTTGTGTTTCCGCGGCCTGGACAACGCCTCCTACTACCGTCTGGCCCACGACAATCCGCGCTATTACAAGGACTTCACGGGCTGCGGCAACACTCTGAACATCACCCATCCCTACGTGTTGCGCATGGTCACGGACTCCCTGCGTTACTGGGTGCAGGAGATGCACGTCGACGGTTTCCGTTTCGATCTTGCCACGGTGCTCGCCCGCGCCAACGATGCGATGGATACGCGGGGCGTGTTCCTCAACGCGGTGCAACAGGATCCGGTGCTGTCGCGGGTCAAGCTGATCGCGGAACCGTGGGATGTCGGCGATGGCGGCTATCAGGTGGGCAATTTCCCCGCGGGCTGGTCGGAGTGGAATCCCAAATACCGCGATGCGGTGCGCGCCTACTGGAAAGGGGATGGCGGCCTGATCGGCGACCTTGGGTACCGCCTGACGGGCTCCAGCGATCTCTACGCCCACAACGGACGGCGCCCCAACGCCAGCATCAATTTCATCACCGCCCACGACGGCTTCACCCTGCACGATCTGGTGAGCTACGAGCGCAAACGCAACGAGGACAACGGCGAAGGAAACCGGGACGGCTCGGACAACAACCTGGGCTGGAACTGCGGCGCCGAGGGGCCGACGGACAAGCCGGAGATCCTCGCCCTGCGTGCCCGCCAGAAGCGCAACTTTCTCGCCACCTTGATGCTGTCCCAGGGCGTGCCCATGCTGCTGGCGGGGGACGAGATGGGCCGCACGCAAGGAGGCAACAACAACGCCTACTGCCACGACAACGAAATCAGTTGGGTGAACTGGGCGTTGTCGGCGGAAGATCGCGGCTTGCTGGAATTCGTTTCCCAGATGGTCCGGCTACGGCGTGATCACCCGGTGTTCCGGCGCAGCAGCTTTTTCCGCCAGGACCGGCGCGACGAAAGCGGGCGCAACGTGCTGTGGTTCGGCCCCGACGGCCTGGAGATGAGCGATGCGGAATGGCACCAGGGGTTTGCGCGCTGCGTCGGCATGTATCTCGCCGGCGACATCATTGGCGAGACCGATGCCCAGGGCAATGCGGTAGCTGACGACACCTTCATGGTGCTGATCAACGCCCACCATGAAGAAATCCCGTTCGTTCTGCCGGGCTTCCGCAGCAACCGCCGCTGGCGGCTGGTGGCGGACACCAGCAGCGTTCCGCCGGAAAGCGCTTCTCGCCGCCATGCCCGGGGCGATGTTTTCCAACTTCAGGGAAGATCTCTCGCCCTGCTCATGCAGCCAAGGTGACAGCTCCGGCACCCAGGGTGCCGGGCCTGGCCGGAGCCCGTCCGCCTCGACGCTACCGAGGGTCGCGCTCTCCGGACAATTCCGGCCAGGCCATTTTCATGTAGTAGCCCAGGGACCACAGCGTCAACAACGCTGCGACCCAGATCAGCCAGGTGCCGAGGCGCTGCAAGTCCAGGCCGAATAGATGGTCGTGGAACAGCAGCATGGGAATGGCGACCATCTGCGCCGTGGTCTTCACCTTGCCGACGAAGGAAACCGCCACGCTGCGGGCGGCGCCGATCTTCGCCATCCATTCCCTCAGCGCCGAAATGGCGATTTCCCGGCCGATGATGACGAAAGCGATGACCGCATCGGCCCGATCCAACTGCACCAGCACGATGAGGGCGGCGGCGACCATGAGCTTGTCCGCCACCGGGTCCAAAAAAGCGCCGAAGGCGGAGGTCTGGCCCAAGGCGCGGGCGAGATAGCCATCGAACCAGTCGGTGATGGCGGCAAGCACGAACAGCGCCGTCGCCAGCATGTTCTGCTCGCTTCGGGCGAGCACATCGTGGGGCGCGTAGAAAACGCCGACGAAAATCGGGATCAGCAGAATGCGAGCCCAGGTCAGCGAGTTAGGAATGTTGAAGATCATTGAGTCGCTCAGTGTAGCTGCTGGTAGATCCGTTCCGCGATCGTGCGGCTGATACCCTCGACGCGGCATAGGTCATCGACCGTCGCGGCCAGCACACCCTGCAGGCCGCCGAACTGGGCCAGCAGGCGCTTGCGCCGCGCCGGACCGATGCCGCTGATGTCCTCCAGGGAAGACGCGCGACGCGTCTTGGCGCGCTTGGCCCGGTGGCCGGCGACGGCAAAGCGGTGGGCTTCGTCGCGGATTTCCTGGATCAGCAGCAGCGCCGGATTCTCCGGGCCGAGATGCAGGGGCTGTCTGCCGTCGTTGAAAATCAGGTCCTCCATGCCGGGCTTACGTTCTTCGCCTTTCGCCACGCCCACCGCTGGTACGTCTTCGAGACCGACTTCGATCAGCACTTCCGTCGCCACGCCCAATTGGCCTTTGCCACCGTCGATGAGGATCAGGTCCGGCCGCACCCCCTCGCCCGCCGCCACTTTCTCGTAGCGCCGCGTCAGCACTTGCTGCATCGCGGCATAGTCGTCGCCGGGGGTGATACCCGAGACATTGTAGCGGCGATACTCGGACTTGAGCATGCGGCCATCGGCGAACACGACGCAGGACGCCACCGTCGCTTCACCGGCGGTGTGGCTGATGTCGAAACACTCGATGCGGCCAGGCAGATCGGGCAGATCGAGAACCGCTGCCAGCGCTTCCAGCCGGTTGCCGGCACGGGACGCATCCTGCAGGCGGGCGGCGATGGCCAACCGGCCGTTGTTCTCCGCCATCGCCACCCACATGCGCTCCATTTCGTTGCGCGGCTGGGTCAGCGCGAAGCGCCGCTCTTCCGCGCCCAGCTCCGTCCCCTCGACATCGTCCTGATTGACGATCACCCACGACGGCGGCGGATGTTCCCCATAGTGCTGGCCAATGAACGCCTCCAGCGCCTCACCGGGTGCGCAGTCCTGAACGTTGCGGGGGAAATGATGGCGGTCGCCCAGGTGGCGGCCACCGCGCACCATGGCCAGGATGACGCAGGTAACGCCCCGGTCCTGCACCGCCGCGACGATGTCCACGTCCTCCGCCCGATCGCTTTCGACGAACTGGCGCTGCAGCACGGTCTGCAGGGAGCGGATCTGGTCGCGATAGGCGGCGGCTTGCTCGAAGGCCAGGCAATCGGCAGCGGCGTTCATCTTGGCCGTCAGGCGGTCGATCACTTCGCCGTGCTTACCCTTCAGGAACAGTTCTGCCAGGCGCACGTCGGCGGCGTATTCCTCGGCGTCCACGTGCCCCACGCAGGGGGCGTTGCAGCGCCGGATCTGGTGCAGCAGGCAGGGGCGGGAGCGATTCTGGAACACCGAGTTCTCGCAGGTACGCAGCAGAAACACTTTCTGGATCAACTGGATGCTCTCGCGCACGGCGCTCGCCCCGGGAAACGGTCCGAAGTGGCGCGCACCTTTGGCAAACGCCCCGCGATGAAAACCCAGTCGCGGAAATTCGTCCCTCGTCAGCACGATGTAGGGATAGGACTTGTCGTCCCGGAAGAGGATGTTGAATTTGGGCTGCAACCCCTTGATGAGGTTGTTTTCCAGCAACAGCGCTTCCGCCTCGGAGCGGGTGACGGTGACTTCCATCTGCGCCACCTGCCCCACCATGAGCTGGATGCGCGGGCTGAGCTGGGTGCGCTGGAAATACGAGGCCACGCGGCGCTTGAGATTCTTCGCCTTGCCCACGTACAGCACTTCACCGGCGGCACCCAGCATGCGATAAACGCCGGGGGATTCCGTCAGGCTGGCAATGAACTGGGCACTGTCGAACATCTGTTTCAGGCAGTGCCGGCAATATCCAGTTCGTCGCGGACAGCCTGGAAAACCGCAGCAAACCCATCAGCGGTCAGCCGCCGCGTCTGCGTGTTGTAGCGGCTGCAATGATAGCTGTCGAACAATACCGGGCCGGCGTCGAGGTCGTACCGGGCGCCATGGGCGAAGCGATGGGCAACCGCTTTTTTGCCGAATACGCTCAGCACCGCACCATGGGCGACGGCGCCCAGGGCGAGGACAACGCGCACGGAAGGCAAAGCCGCGATTTCGCGCCGCAGATGGTGGTTGCAGGTGCGCACTTCTGCCGGCGTCGGCGCGTTCTGGGGCGGCAGGCATTTCACCGCGTTGGTGATGCGGCAATCCCGCAACGCAAGTCCGTCATCGGGATCCACGCCATCCGGCTGGTTGGCAAAGCCGAAGCGGTAAAGGGTTTCGTAGAGCAGGATGCCGGCGTGGTCACCGGTGAAAGGGCGCCCGGTGCGGTTGGCGCCGTGCAAGCCGGGCGCGAGTCCGACCACCAGCAGGCGCGGGGCCGCATCGCCGAACGCGGCCACCGGCCGGGCGTGGTAGCCAGGCCAGCGGAGACGGACTTCGGCCAGATGGGCGGCGAGCCGCGGACAATCGGCACAGTTCCCGATGTCCGGCGCGACGG
>JBAWHH010000337.1:0-4166 GCA_049593715.1 Rhodocyclaceae bacterium | reverse complement strand
GTCATAGACGGCATTCATGCCGTAGGCGACATCCAGCCAGACATCCTCGGCGAGAAACTCGTGCTGGGGCGCATCGGGCCAGTTGCGGTGGAGATCCGAGTGCCCCTTGTGCAGGCCCTGCACCTCCTGCAGGAACACGATGTCGGGATCCAGTGCGCGCAAGCGGTCCCGCAGTTCGTGGATCATGACGCGGCGGTTGAACTGCGAAAACCCCTTGTGGATGTTGTAGGTAACGATCGACAAGCGTTTCATGGAGCAACGCGCCCTATTGGCCTCTCTTCCGCGCGGGTGGCGCGGCCCCCTGCCCCGCTAAGAAACCTCCAGCATGCGTTCGAGGGCGACTTTCGCCAGCTTCGCCTCGTGATCGGGGACAGAAATCCGGTTCACCACGTTCCCTTCGGCCAGATTCTCCAGACACCAGGCCAAGTGCTGGGGATCGATGCGCGCCATGGTGGAACACATGCACACCGTCGGGGCCATGAACTGGACGATCTTGCCTTCGGGCTTCACTTCCTCGGCGAGGCGATTGACCAGGTTCAGCTCAGTGCCAACGAGCCAGCGGGTATTCTGAGCCCCTTCTTTTACAGTCTTGATGATGGCTTCCGTGGAACCGACGTGATCGGACAGTTTGCAGACCTCGAAGGCACATTCCGGGTGGGAGACGACGATCCCATCCGGATGCTGATTGCGGAAACGCAGGATGTGCTGGGGCTGAAACATCTGATGCACCGAACAATGGCCTTTCCACAGCAGCATGCGGGCGGCGCGGATTTCATCGGCCGTCAGGCCGCCGTGTTCGAGGTCCGGATCCCACACCTTGAGCTGGTCAAGCGGGATACCCATGCGGTGGGCGCTCCAGCGCCCAAGATGCTGGTCGGGGAAGAACAGGATCTTCTCCCGCTGGGCGAACGACCATTCGAGGATCTTCGGCGCGTTGCTGGAGGTGCACACGATGCCTCCGTGTTCACCGCAGAAAGCTTTGAGATCGGCCGCCGAGTTGATGTAGGTCACCGGCGTCACCAGGCTGTCGGGGTCGCCGAGCACTTCGCGCAGTTCGCGCCAGGAGCGCTCGACTTTGGCGAGGCTGGCCATATCTGCCATCGAACAGCCGGCGGACAGGTCGGGCAGGATCGAAATCTGCTCCGGCCGCGACAGGATGTCGGCCACCTCCGCCATGAAATGCACGCCGCAGAAAACGATGTATTCGGCGTCGGTCTGTCCCGCCAGGCGCGACAGCTTGAGGGAATCCCCGGTCAGATCCGCATACAGATAGACGTCGGCGCGCTGGTAGTGATGTACCAGCAGCACCACCCGCTTGCCGAGCTTGGCGCGCGCCGCCCGGATGCGCGCCTGGGCATCCTCGTCCGCGAGGGCGTTGAAACGATCAAAACTGATGGTGGCGACTTGCATGGTTCAAATGTCTCCGTCGACGCCAAACGTGCCGATGCCGGATGGCCCAAGGCTATCCAAAGACCGCGGCAACAGCGAGGGGTTCAGGTTTGGGACCAGGGCAATCCGGCGAACCGCCATCCGCCGACGCGGTCGCGCTGGCCATTGACGTCCTTGTCGCCCTGGAAGCCTTCGAGCACGTTGTAGCAGTCGGGGAACCCCGCTTCCGTGGCCGCGGCCGCGGCGTAGTTTGAGCGGGTGCCGCTACGGCAGATGAACAGCAGCAGGGATTCGGTGCTGATCTGATGGCGCAATTGCTCGATGAAATAGGGATTGCGACCATAGCCGGGGTAGAACTGCCATTCGATCTCGACGGCGCCGGGAATGCGCCCGACGAAATCCCACTCCGCTCGGGTGCGGCAATCGACCAACTTGGCGCCCGGGGCGGATTGCCAGATCTCGTACGCTTCCCGCGGCGCCAATGCCCCTTCGTAGGGCAGGTTTATGTCTCGGGCACGTTGTTGTGCCAGTTCTAATATGGCGCTCAGTTTTCCCATGATCCAACCGCACGTAAAATTCTATTTACAGTATAAATGCTGCCACCGTGGCCGACGACTTTTCCGCAAGCGTACAAGCCCCACTGGACCCCGCACGCTACCGGGCTGCCCAGCGCTCGACCTGGGTCAGTGTGGCCGTTAACATCCTATTGACGCTGACCCAGGTCGGCGTCGGCCTGCTGACCCACGCCCAGAGTCTTGTCGCCGACGGCATCCACTCGGCGTCGGATCTGTTGGCGGATTTTTTTGTCCTCTACGCCAATCGCCGCGGCAGCCATCCCGCCGACCCCGAGCACCCCTATGGCCATGGTCGTTTCGAAACCGCTGCGTCGCTGGTATTGGGCGCTCTTCTCGCCGGGACGGGTGTGGCACTGCTGATCTCCGCCGGAGCGCGTTTGCAGAACGTCGAGCATCTGCCCGACGTGCAGCCGCTGGCGCTCTGGGTGGCGCTGGGAACCCTGGCGGCCAAGGAAGGCTTGTTTCGCTACATGCTGGCGGTGGCGGAGCGCTTGCGCTCGCCCTTGCTGGTGGCCAACGCCTGGCACGCGCGATCCGATGCCGCCTCTTCGCTCGTGGTTGCCGCGGGGATCGGTGGCAGCCTGCTGGGTTACAAGTTTTTGGACCTGCTCGCGGCCACCATCGTCGGCTTCCTCATACTGCGCATGGGCTGGAAGTTCGCCTTCGAGGCACTGCGGGAACTGATTGACACGGGCCTGGATGAAGAATCAGTGGGCGCCATCCGTACCACCCTGCTGGATACCCAAGGGGTCATCGATCTGCACGAACTGCGCACCCGCCGCATGGGCCACCAGGCATTGGTGGACGCCCATATCCGCGTCGACCCGCGCATCTCCGTATCGGAAGGCCACCGCATCGCCGAGCATGCCCGCTATCGGGTGCTCAAATCCCAGCCCGACGTGCTCGACGTGTTGGTCCACGTCGATGCCGAGGATGATTCCGAACCCGCTCCCCGCGGTGCCCACCTGCCCGGTCGCGCCGAACTGATGGACGAACTGGCCCAGTTGCTGGGTGCCGAAGTACCCCAGGCGCAGCGGCCGTTGCTGCACTACCTCGGCAATCGGATCGAGGCCGAGGTCTTCCTGCCCCAGGCTTATTGTCTGGAGGGGGAGCGCCTGACCGAACTGGAAACGCGCATTCGCGACGTACTTCCGAACCATCCTTATTTCCGCGCCATCTCCATCCACTGCAGGATCGCCCCACATTAGGGCATTCGCGGAAACCATGCATCAACGTGGTGCGCACCAGCCTGGACCGTGTGGCATCCGAAGCTTGTGGCACAATGACTTGGTCGCCGCAAAGCACTGGCACAAGTCGTGCTACCCGTTTCGCTCAGGTTTTTCCCTTTCCGTTTAATCCGCTAGGAGTGAAGATGTCCCCGCAAGACGTACTCAAATTGGTCGCCGAGAAAGAAGTCAAGTTCGTCGATTTCCGTTTCACCGACACGCGCGGCAAAGAACAGCACGTCAGCGTTCCGGTGAAAGCCTTTGACCAAGACAAATTCGAATCGGGGCACGCCTTCGACGGCTCTTCCATCGCCGGGTGGAAAGGGATCCAGGCCTCCGACATGCTGCTGATGCCCGATCCGTCCTCCTGCTTCATCGATCCGTTCATGGACGAAACCACGCTGTGCATCACCTGCGACGTGGTGGAACCTTCCGACGGCAAGGGTTACGACCGCGATCCGCGCTCCCTGGCGCGCCGCGCCGATGCCTACCTCAAGAGCACCGGCCTGGGCGATACCGCATACTTTGGTCCCGAACCCGAATTCTTCATTTTCGACTCTGTCGAATGGTCCGTGGACATGTCCGGCTCCTACTGCAAGGTGTTCTCGGAAGAGGCCGCCTGGGCGTCCGGCGAAAAATTCGAAGGTGGCAACATCGGCCACCGTCCCACCGTCAAGGGGGGTTATTTCCCCGTTCCGCCGGTAGATTCGCTGCAGGACATCCGCTCGGCCATGTGTCTGGCCCTGGAGGAAGTCGGCGTCGAAGTTGAAGTTCATCACCACGAAGTCGCCACCGCAGGTCAGTGCGAAATCGGCACCAAGTTTGCCCCGCTGGTGCAGCGCGCCGACTGGCTGCAACGCCTGAAGTATGTGGTTCATAACGTGGCCCACAGCTATGGCAAGACGGCGACTTTTATGCCCAAGCCCATCGTCGGTGACAACGGTTCCGGCATGCACGTTCACCAGTCGATCTGGAA
>JBAWHH010000336.1:0-4440 GCA_049593715.1 Rhodocyclaceae bacterium | reverse complement strand
ACCGAAACCGAATCCGGGCACCTAAAACCCGGATGCTCGCGGAAGCGAATCGACCGCTGTCCAGGAAACCGACGTTTCTTGGACTGTCAGCGGAACGGGAAGCGGGATGCCCGAAAGCTGCGAAAGGAGTTCCAGAAATCGCGTCACGTTTTCAAGGCACATCGAAACTGCGGAGCGCTGAATTACCGGAACTTGATATGTTCCTCGGCAACCCTCGTTCTCCCGTAAACCCTGCCGGGTGGCAGCCTACGTCGGCATGGCAGATCTGCACCCGGACGGCCGGCGATACCGCGCTCTGGACGGTGGCGGATGATCGGCCGTTGATCGGCGACTGCTTGCTCTGATCCTGCAAGACTGCCTCACGGTATTCTGGGGTTCCGGCTTGCAACCCCTGATAGGGAACGCCGGTATCACGACGACGAGCCCAACAGGAAAGGGGCTGTGGGGCTGGCGGATCGAGCGATGCGCGTCCGGCGAAAAGGCGTCAGCACGGCCGAAAAGAGCCGAGGAAACAGCGCCGGGCATAACCCCGGCGCCGCAAGCGCCTGGGCATCGACCCTAAGCCGGCCAGGCGGGGGGTTGCCCCTCGAAGGTGAGTACGAGAAGGATGTCCTCGATTTCTTCGTTCTTGAAACGGTTTCGCATCTCCACCGTATCGGGAAACGCCAGTTCCCATTCGCCCATGGGTGCCTTGCCGACGAGTCCGGCCCAGCCGGCGCCGTTGCTGCGGCGGGTACTGACGATGCCTTCGATCGACCCGCCCGCTGCACCGCCAATGGGTACGGTGTCGCCCTCGGCGGTGAGCATGAGGCCGGTGTCGCCGGTTTCGAACACCTTTCCGGGCGCGCGCACGAACGCCAGCAGCACTTGCTGGATGCGCAGGTCGTCGAGGTTGGGCGGGAAGTCCCCGCGCACCGTCTTGAAGCGGACACGCAGCGGCGCATTCGCCGGAACGGGGTTGTGCAGGGCGTACCACTCGTCGGCAAACTCATCCCTCAGACTCAGCGCCCGCTCGCTGCTGACCGTGTCGCCCAGTTGCTGGATCACCTGCTGCCGGTAGGTGAAGCTGTGCAGCGCCGTGTACTCGATGGTGAACAGCACGTCGGCGATGGTGCGGTAGTCGAAGGGATTGGCGGCTCTGGGCAACTGCAATTCCCAGCTCGTATCGACCCCCATGCTTTCGAAAGGCAGCAGCAATTCCCCCTCGGGCTCCAGTTCCAGTAGCCCGTTGGCGTTGCTGGGCGAGGTGAAGGCGATCAGCTCGGGGTCGCGCCGAACCACCACGGTCTGGAACAGGTCGCCACCGCTGACCACCCGCGACAGGCCCGAATTGACCAGGGTGGCGCGCAGGCCGCGGGTCGGCGGGATCAGGGCAATGACCGAGACGCGCACGCGCTTGATCAGGCGCAGGTAGTGGCCCGGAAAGCCTTGGTCGAACAGGGACATGGACGTGGTGAAAGGCAAGCTCCCGGTGTCGCGGAAGCGCTGGAATTCGGCCGGAAACAATTGCGCCAGGGAGAAGGTCTGGGCGAGCTGCAGCTTGCGTTTGTGGGTGTCGAAGGCGAACTGATCCAGCCGGGTGACGTCCTGCAGCAGCCGGACCGAGCCGGTGAGTCCGCGGCGGTCGGGTTCCTTGCCGTCGCCGCCCGTGGGTGTAGCGGATTCGCCGGGGGCTTCCCAGTAATCGGCTTTGATGAAGGCGGGGGGCGTCTCCTGGCGCTCGAAAGCAAGCTGGTGCTGCGCCAGTTGGGCCAAAGCGGTGGCCTGCTGCAGGAAGTAGCTGTAGGCGCCGCCAAGGATGCCGCTCATCCATGCATAAAGCTCGGCGCTGGTGAACTTGTTGGCCAGGAACTCCACCGTCGCCTGGGCCTGATCGCGCTGCGTGCGGGCGATGGATTCCTCCTTGCGGGCGATGTCGGTATGGGTCAAGGCCAAGTCAATCTGTTGGGCGCCGATGGCGACTTCGTGATCGGCCAATTGCCGTTGCAACGCCCATTCGTTCTGGCGGCGCTCGAAGCTGGCCTGGGCCGAGTTCACTTGCGCTGCCGATTCGGCGTTGTTGAGCACGATGCTCTCCGCCGCCCTGCTGACGGCCAGTGCCCCGATCAGGATCGTCCCGCCGAGACCAGCCCCCAGGCCAGTCCCCAGGAAGCCGCCTTCCGAAGCCGCTTTCAGGGATTGGGCCACCGTCATGGCGGCGTCGATTCCCGCGAGCCAGTTGCGCGCATCCTTGGCGTCTTCGTAGTTCCGCAGCATGTCCCGCTCCCACCGGTTCAGCCCGGCGTCGAGCCACCCCTGGTAGGTGTCCCGCTGGGTTTCGGAACGGTCCTGCTGGAGTTCGGCCAGCGTCACCCCGCCTTCGGCCTCGGTGACGCGCAAAGCGTGGAGGTCCACCGTCGACCCGGCCAGTTGCAGGTCGTGCCCCGCCTTCAGCAGGCTGTACATCTCGGCGTCGCGCTTTTCCAGGGTAGCCAGGAATGCGGCTTCGACCTGCTGCGCGATATTCACCAGGTTCTTCGCCCGCTCGATGAGTGCGCCGTAGCGGTAAGGGGTTGGGCGCAACAGGCGATCCGCCTGGGGCGCGACGGGGAGCGTGCCGAACGTCACCGGTTGTGAGGTTTCCGGCGCCGATTGGCGCTCGATGCCAGCGATGTTGCGGCCGCTGCGCAGCTTGAACAGGTTCAGTTCGGCATGCAGCCGCAACGCCTCGGGCACGGGGTTCGGTGTGAAGGGGCTGGGGGGATTCTGGCCGCCGGACGGCTGCATCTCCGGCAGCGCCAGCAGTTCCAGGGCGGTGCCGTAGAGGGCGCGGGCTCGCGCAACGGATTCGCTGCTGTCGCGGGTGAACTCGGCATCAGCGAATTCCAGGTAACAGCGCACCAGCACCATCAAAGTGAAGCGCGTGTAGGCGCTGGCCCGCACGGCGACGATCTCGTGGGGATTGAGGCCCACGCGCAGCCAGTTGTCCGGATTGCGCTGGTACTGAGTGGCGATGGTTTCCTCCAGCACCAGCCCGCGATAGATCTTTCGCTGGTCCACTGCCAGGTGATCGGTGTAGACGGTCTCGATCCAGTCCAGCGCGGCGAGGTACTGCCCGGACTTCTGCAACTGCAGCGCCAAAGCCATTGGCACGAAGTAGAAGATCTCTTTGATATGGGCTGGCGCCAGATGCGGATTGGCGATGCCGCTGAAGAAGCCCTGGATGAAGCTGCGCCGGTCGGCGAGCTGCGTATCGGAGAGCTGTTCGGTGATCAGCAGGGCGCCCTTTCTCAACGTCTCGGGCAGCGTGGTGCCGAGTTCGGTGGTCAGCGCCTGATGGTAGGCGGCGGCGAGGTTGCGTGCCTGGGCCGGGGATAGCCGCTGCTGGTCCCGCAGATCCTTCATCAGGTTCTTGTATGCGGCGGTCTGGGCAGCCTGGGGCCGCAGCTCCGGGAGCAGGTAGCTTTCCGGGTAGGCAAAGACGCGGATGGCGGCGTGCCAGGTGGCATAGGTGCCCATCCAGCGCCACTCTTCGTCGAAATCCGCTTCAAGATAGGGTTTTGCGGGGTCCAGCGCCAGCACCCAGTTGGCCGCCGGGTTGGCCGAGCCCAACACCGGGGGCATGGTCTTGAAGCGGCCGGTGCGCAACGAGAACAGCACGTCCTGCAGCGTTTCCAGCGCCTGATGGACGCGGGTGGTGCTTTGCCGTCCGCTGCTCTTGCAGTCTATGCCCAGCTCCTGGGTGAGGCGGTTCGCCACCGCCGCGGCGTCCCGTTACGCCGCGATGGCCGCGATGCAGGCATCCCGCAGCATGGGCAGGGAAGCTTCCTCGGCGGCATCCACCACCGCCTGCGAGACTTGTACCAGAGCCTGCTCCTGCCGAATGCGTCCTTCCAGCGTGCGGCGCCAGGCTTGACGCGCCTGCGAAGCGGCGCGCCATGGCCGCAGGGCCAGCGGAAGCTGCGCGACGCCTTCGGCCAGGCGGAATTGCTCCGGGCCGAGGGTCAGGTTCTTCTGCCGCTCTTCCGCGCGCCAGGCGGCGTACAGGCGGAACTTCTGCACCTGCACCAGAATGGCATAGACGTCGTCCCATTCCGCATCCAAGACGCTGCCGGCCTCCGCGAGCTTGCGCACCCGCATCAAGTGAAAGAACGGCTGCAGGGTGAGCTGCTGGGAACGCAACTGGGCTTCGATCGGGTTGCCGCGCCGCTGCTCCTCGGCCAGCGCCAAGAGTGCGGCGATGGGCCCCAGGACGTCCGAGACCACTCGATCGAAACCGGCAAGCTGGCTCGCTTGCGCCTCGCGCGCCGCCTTGATCGCCCCTTGTCGGGCCGCGATCTGCTGCTGCCGCGCTGTCCAGACATCGTGGGCCGCATTGCCGGGGGCGGGCGTACGCAGGTCTGCCTCGCTCAGCAGATCGGGATCGATGACGGGCAGCGGCGAGTCCACCACCGAGCGCGC
>JBAWHH010000335.1:0-6507 GCA_049593715.1 Rhodocyclaceae bacterium | reverse complement strand
GTACCCCCTCCGCCTCGGGGCGCGGCGCAGCTTGCCGGGTTTCGGGGCGTTCTGCCCGGTCCGCTCGCGGCTGTCCATCGCGCCGGCCGCGGCCGCCACGACGCGCGTTGTCCCGCAGCGTCTTGCTTGGCGCTGTCGGCCGTGCTTCGCCCGTCGCTGCTTCCGGTCGCCGGTTGCCGCGGAACCAGGAAAAGATCTTGTCGATGATGCGCTGGCTTCCCCCCAGCAGCCGGTATTCGACCATTTCCCGTTGGCCGGACGCGATGGGCGCCACGCTCGGGGCCGGCTGGGTCGGCGTGATCCCTTTGACAGCGGCTTCGGGGCGCGCCGCCCGGGGTTCGGCGCTGCTAGTGGCTGGCTTGTAGCCTTCGGTCTGCGGAGTTTCTGCAAGCCTGTAGCTGGGTTGAGGGATGTCCTCCTGATTCAACTGATCATGGCGCAGGCGAAGAATTTCGTAGACCGGCGTCTCCATATGCACGTTCGGGATGATGACGATGTTCACCCTGTGCCGCATTTCCACGGCGTGGATTTCGGGCCGCTTCTCGTTGAGCAGGAACGTGCCTACGTCCACCGGTACCTGAACCTGGACTGAGCCCGTGTTTTCCTTCATTGCCTCCTCTTCGAGGATGCGCAGGATATGCAGTGCCGCTGACTCCGTTCCGCGAATGTGGCCGGTGCCGGTGCAGCGAGGGCAGGGGATGTAGTTTGTTTCCGCCAAGGCGGGACGCAGCCTCTGGCGCGACAGTTCCAGCAGGCCAAAGCGGCTGATCTTTCCCATCTGCACCCGTGCCCGGTCATAGTGCAGACCTTCCTTCAGTCGGTTCTCCACCTCCCGCTGATTGCGTTGGTTTTCCATGTCGATGAAGTCGATGACAATCAGGCCACCCAGGTCGCGGAGCCGCAACTGGCGTGCCAGTTCATCCGCCGCTTCCAGGTTCGTCCTGAAAGCGGTTTCTTCGATGTCCTGCCCCCGGGTGGCTCGGCCCGAATTGACGTCGATGGCGACCAACGCTTCAGTGTGGTCCACGACGATAGCGCCCCCGGAAGGCAGACTGACCTGACGCCCGAACGCCGTCTCGATCTGATGCTCGATCTGGAAGCGGGAGAACAGTGGCACGTCGTCCCGGTAGCGCTTAACGCGATTGACGGTCTGGGGCATGACGTGACCCATGAACTGCCGCGCCTGCTCGTAGATCTCGTCGGTGTCGATGAGGAGTTCGCCGATATCGGGATGGAAGTAGTCGCGGATGGCGCGGATGACTAGGCTACCTTCCTGGTAGATCAAGAACGCGCCGCTCTGGCCCTGTGCTGCGCCCTCTATCGCGCCCCATAACTGAAGCAGGTAATTGAGATCCCACTGCAGCTCTTCCTGGGTACGGCTGATCCCGGCAGTGCGGGCAATCAAGCTCATGCCGGGCGGCACATCCAGGCTGTCCATCAGATCGCGCAGTTCCGCCCGCTCCTCACCTTCCACGCGTCGCGAAACGCCGCCGCCGCGGGGGTTGTTGGGCATCAGCACCAAGTAACGGCCTGCCAGGCTGATGTACGTGGTCAGGGCCGCGCCCTTGTTGCCCCGCTCGTCCTTGTCCACCTGGACGATGAGTTCCTGCCCCTCTTGGAGGGCGTCCTGAACCCGGGCGCGCGAGGCCTCTACATCAGCCTTGTAGTACGCGCGGGATACTTCCTTGAATGGCAGAAAACCATGTCTTTCGGCACCGTAGTCGACGAAACAGGCTTCCAGGCTGGGTTCGATGCGGGTAATGACCGCCTTGTAAATGTTGCTCTTGCGTTGCTCTTTGGTGGCTGACTCGATGTCGAGGTCGATCAGTTTCTGACCGTCGACGATCGCGACACGGAGTTCCTCAGCCTGTGTCGCGTTGAACAGCATGCGCTTCATTTGTTCGTTTCTCCTGCGCGCTACTCGTACTGGCAGGAAAAGCCGCTTGCCGCCGTTGTGGGTCGGATCAGTTTCGCATTTGTGGTCGCAGGGACGGGAAAGGCAAACCGGATCTGAGGGTTGTCGTCAGCGCATCCTGCCGCGGGGAGCTGTACATCCGGCCGCAGGATCGGGCATTTGGCGTGTATCTTGCGCGCGCAATCAATTACTATCGCTACTTTTGGTGAGCGAGATTAACCTTCGTTTCTCGGGGCAGCTCGCGGCGGGTCGGGGCGACTTACGCCGTCGCCGGCCCAACGTGGGCTCCCGGGACGGGCGCGCTCTTTTGACACGATGCCGCAAACTTGCGCCAGTATATGTAATGTGAAGGAGTTGAGCAAAGACCCTGCAGTACGACGTGAAGTTATCGGCGAGGAAGCGGCGAGCCAGCGTGTCGACAACTACCTCGTTCGGCGGTGCAAAGGCGTGCCGAAAAGCCACCTCTACCGGATCCTGCGCAGCGGGGAGGTTCGTGTTAACGGTCGCAGGGTTGGGCCGGATTATCGGCTGCAGGACGGCGACGAGGTGCGCATTCCCCCATTGCGCCTGGCTCAGCGGCTCGCAGAGCCGGCGCCGCGCGCAACGCGGCAGTTCGAGATCCTGTACGAGGACGAAGGGATTGTGGTTTTGAACAAGCCCTCCGGGGTTGCGGTTCACGGTGGCAGCGGAATCAGTTTCGGTGTAATTGAGCAGATCCGGCAGCAACGCCCGCAGGCCCGTTTTCTCGAACTCGTCCATCGCCTTGACCTCGAGACTTCCGGCTGCTTGCTGATCGCCAAGAAGCGCGCTGTGCTCACCGCGCTCCAGGAGCAATTCCGCGGCGGTGTGGTGGGTAAGAAATATTTTGCGCTGGTTCGAGGCCGCTGGCCCGACCCGGTCCGGCATGTGAAACTCTCCTTGCACAAGTACCTGACGCCCGAAGGCGAGCGCCGGGTGAGCGTTTCCGACACTGGCAAGCCTTCCCACAGCATCGTTCGTCTGCAGGCGCGTTGGCAGGGCTTCAGTCTGGTGGAAGTGGAGTTGAAGACCGGCCGTACGCACCAGATTCGCGTGCATTTGTCTCACCTGGGCTTCCCCTTGTGCGGGGACGACAAGTACGGTGATTTTGCGTTGAACAAGAATCTAGGGGTGCGAGGTCTCAAGCGCATGTTCCTGCATGCGGCGCGCGTGGGTTTTGACAATCCCCTGAACAAGGAGGTAGTTGAGATCAGCGCACCGCTGCCCGGTGATTTGCATGCGTTCCTGCGGTATTTGGACCGCAATGAGGTGCGGGACTATGGCGCGACGGTTTGACCTGATCGTATTCGACTGGGACGGGACCTTGATGGATTCCGCGGGTGCCATCGTCGCCGCCATCTTTGCTGCGTGCGAGGATCTCGATCTGGAAGCTCCTTCGCCCGAACGGGCGCGCCACATCATCGGTCTTGGTTTGCACGACGCCCTGCGCTGGGCTTTGCCGCAGCTGGATGCGGCTGAGTACCCTGTCGTGGCGGAGCGCTATCGGCATCACTACCTGTCCCGGGATCATGAACTGGAACTCTTTCCCGGCGCCCGCGACGTTGTCGAATACCTTCATGCCGATGGCCGGTGGTTGGGCGTTGCTACGGGCAAGAGCCGCCTGGGCCTGGAACGAGCGTTGGCGAGCAGTGGTGTCGGCGGCTTTTTTCATGCCACCCGGTGTGCGGACGAATGCTTTTCCAAGCCTCACCCCGCAATGTTGCTGGAGATCATGGCCTTGCTCGATATTGCCCCCGATCGGGCGCTCATGGTCGGCGACACGACCCATGATCTTCAAATGGCCCGGAACGCTGGCGTGTGTGCGATCGCCATGACCCACGGTGCCCATCCCCGGGCGGAACTGATGCAGGAAGTGCCGCTTGCGTGTCTGGCAGATTTCGCCGAACTGGGCGCGTGGCTGCGGGAGCACGGCTGACTGCGTTCTGCCCACTGACGCCGCTACCGGGAATGGCCCTGTAAGCCGTTGCCGTCAACGATTCGAGAATGGACACAAATGGCTGAAATCGAAGATCCCGCTTGGGAGCGCAAAGTCCTTGAAAAACTGGCCACGGATGCCTTGGCGGAGCAGCGGAGCCGGCGCCGCTGGGGCATATTTTTCAAGTTGCTCGGATTCTCGTACCTCGCGGTGATTTTCGTACAGTTCTCGGGCTGGGGAGATCCCGCAGACAAGCTCGTTGATGGGAAGAAGCACACGGCCCTGGTGGAACTGAATGGCGTCATCGCGGCCAACAGCGAGGCAAGTGCCGAACATGTCGTCGAGGCGCTACGCAACGCCTTCAAGGATGCGACCACCCAGGGCGTGGTCCTTCGAATCAACAGTCCTGGCGGCAGCCCCGTGCAGTCGGGCATGATCAACGATGAGATTCGGCGGTTGCGGATCAAATACAAAGACATTCCGCTCTATGCGGTGGTCGAGGACATCTGCGCATCCGGCGGATACTACGTAGCTGCGGCAGCGGACAAAATCTTCATCGACAAGGCTAGTATCGTCGGCTCTATCGGCGTGCTCATAGACGGATATGGTTTTACCGGTGCGATGGATAAACTTGGCGTCGAGCGAAGGCTGCTGACGGCGGGCCAGAACAAAGGTTTTCTCGATCCCTTCTCGCCGCAACAGCCAGCGCAGATTGAGCACGCACGGCTGCTGCTGGACGATATTCACCGCCAATTCATCGAAGTTGTGCGCAAAGGCCGTGGTGCGCGACTAAAGGAAAAGCCAGAACTGTTCAGCGGCCTGATGTGGACTGGATCTCAGGCGATCGAACTCGGTCTGGCGGACGCCTTCGGCAGTGCGGATTACGTCGCTCGGGAAGTCATCAAAGCAGAAGACATCAAGGAATTCACCGTCAAGCAGAATTTCGCCGAGCGTTTCGCCCGGCGTTTCGGCGCCGATATGGCTGAGGGCGCCGCCGCTGCCCTGAGCGCCATTCAGTTCAAGTGATATCTCGAGCCCGGAGTCAGCGGGCTTTTGCCGCTTGAGCCAGAAACAAGAACACTGTCGGGCGTTTTGCCAGCTTTGGCTGAGGGATCGTTCGCCAGACGGCGATGCTCTGCGTCGAGATCTCCTGGGTTGGCAAGAGCAGGTCGCTCGCTACACATAGCAGCGTGGTGGGCTTGCAGGTGCGTCGCAGGCTGACGAAAAGGGCATCGTTGCGGTAGGGGGTCTCGATGACAAGTTCGGTCTGATCCAGGCGCAGGGATTCAGCTTCCAGGCGGGAGATTGATTTTTCGCGCTCCGCCTCTGGAACCGGCAAATAGCCTTGGAAGGCGAAACGCTGTCCGTTCAGGCCAGAAGCCATCAAAGCCAATAGCAGCGAAGATGGGCCCACCAGCGGTACCACGCGAATCCCCTTTTCGTGGGCCGCCCGCACCAGCAGCGCTCCCGGATCGGCGACCGCGGGACAACCCGCTTCGGACATCAGCCCCGCCGATTTTCCTGCCAACAACGGGGCAAGCAGAGGATGGAGGTCATGGCCCGACCCGTGTTTCGGCAGCTCGTGCATCTCCACGCTCTGCAGGGGGTGGGGGTAGGCGACGCGTTTGAGTTGGGCCCGCGCGGTTTTTGCGTTTTCCACGACGAAGTAGTCGAGTTCGCACATCTTCTCGCGCACAGCGGGAGGTACTGTCGTGTCCCAGGATTGTTCGCCAAGGCTGGTTGGGATCAAGTAAAGGGCGCCAGTTGTCGGGCTCACGGCAGAGCGACGCCTTCTCGTCGCAACATTCGGCACAGAGCAATCAGTGGCAAACCGATCAGCGCATTCGGGTCGTCGCCGCGCAGGTAGTCGAGCAGCGCAATTCCGAGCCCCTCGCTGCGTGCGCTACCGGCGCAATCCAGCGCAGACTCGCGGTCCAGATAGCGTTCGATGTCATTGTCTGCCAGGGAGCGAAACCGCACTTCCACCGGCACGCTTTCGATCTGCTTTTTGCCTGACGCCGTATTCAGGAGACACAGACCGGTGTGGAAGACGACGCTGCGCCCGCTGAGCGTACGCAACTGCGCCACTGCGCGATCGCGGGTGCCGGGCTTGCCGAATCTTTCATCCCCGCAACAGGCGACTTGATCGCTCCCGATGACCAGGGCCGCCGGAAAGCGTGGGACGACGGCTTGGGCTTTCGCTTCCGCCAGCCTCGACGCTGTTTGGATGGGTGTTTCCCCGATGAGCGGGGCTTCGTCCACATCGGGACGTGCTGTCTCGAAGGGCAACCCGAGGCGCGCCAGCAATTCGCTGCGGTAAGGGGATGTGGAGGCAAGAACCAGGGAAAGACGATCGGGCATTGGCATTGCGGAATTCGAGGGATATACGCCCTCTTTGACACGGTAAGGGAAAAATCATAACATTCGCCGCTTATGCCGCGATCAGGCTACGTCATCGACAGCATCTTGTTTGCCCGAGAAGGGCGTCGGCTGGAGGGCGAGTTCGACGTTGGCGGGCTTCCTCGGTTGTTGCAGGCTGTAGCTGAGCCCGGCGGGTGCGTACGCTTCAAGATCGAAGGCGAGCAGCGTTCGAACGGGGATGCGTTCCTGACGTTTGATGTGAGCGCCGATCTGGTGC
>JBAWHH010000334.1:0-1707 GCA_049593715.1 Rhodocyclaceae bacterium | reverse complement strand
CCGAACGCTTTGGCGCGACCCACGCCCCCCGTCAATGCGCTGGAAAGCTTGTCGGGATCGCTGACGCGGGCGAGCCCCTGGTAGTCGAGGGACGAAAACGCCAGTTCCTGCTCCTTGCGGCGCAGCCGGTGCTGGGTGTAGGCGTTCCAGTCCAGGGCGGGCTCGGGGTCGCGGGTAAAAAGATTTTCGCGCTGCAACACTTCGAGACCCCACTGCGGCGCCTGTTTGAGGAACCACTGCCGCGCAGCGGCATCTGCCGCATCCTCCATGTCCCGGCGCTGCTTCTCGGTGGCGTCCTTCGGCAACGGGTGGCTCCGCCGCTTCTTCGCTGCCATGATCACGTCGTGGAATCCGCGGCGGTGGTGGCGTTCCTTGGGCGGTTTGCCGGCGGCGGTCCGTCTCGCGTTATAGGCAGACAGTTCCCCGGCGGACAAGGGCGTGGCCACCGCCTCGGTGGGATTCGCCCGCAGGTCAAACTGCACCTGTTCGCCCAAGGTCAGCCGCGGTGCGTAGGGCTTTGGCGTTTCCAGGCGCAGCAGCCCCGGCACCGCCTCCGGCTCGCGGTCGGATACGACCAGGAAGCTCGGCCAGCCGTCCCGGTCGCGATCGGCGCGGAAGACGAAACAGCGCTCGGCGTCGTCGCCGGGGAACAGGCGCCAGACCAAAGCATGGTCCCGATAGGCATCGCCCGCGGCCACCCGGGCGAGTTCCTGCCGGTCCAGGCCCTGTCGGTCCAGGCGCACACGGGAGAAAAAATGGCTCATGGCCGCTCCTCCACCAGAAATACGTGCTCGCGCCGTGGGGCGAACTGCCATCGCAGGCGCGAAGTCGGCTCGTCGTGGCGCGTCAGGGTCATGACGGCCGGGCAGCCAGCTTCAAGGCCGTCGCTGCCAAACGCCTCGTCCCAGTAGTAGCGGGGCGAAGACATTCTCAGCCGGCGGCGATCGCGGTCCCGCGCCGGAGCTTTGCGGTGCTCCTTCAGATGGGCGACGAGTTCCGGCAGCGGATAAGCGTCAAAGGCGTCCAGCGCCGCTTTCAACGAGGCGAATTGCCCGACGGCCGGAGCCAGCGGCGCTGCCGGCGGACAGGATTTCCGCCCCAGGTAGAGGGGGAACACCGGCTGTTTCAACGCCAGTGTCACATCCGCGAGACTGCGCGGCGCATGTTTCGTCGCCACCACCGCCACGCTGGCGAAACTGTCGCAGCGGTACTCCCGGGAAGTAAGGAGCGTATCCAACTGGTCGCGGGGGACCAGGGTGAGTTCCTGACGCCGGGTGCGGTAACGCAGTTTCTTCAACTGTGGACCGAGTTGGACGGTGTGGTAATCGCGCAGCGGAAATCCTGCGGCGTGCAGTTTCACGCCGAAGCGGTAACCGTCTGCCAATGCCTGCTGCCCGGCTTCGTCCTCCCGCGTTACGCCAAGGGCGGCGCCGAGCAGGCCGATCAAGGCGGAGCGGGACGGATAGGCCGCCGAATGGCGGGTTTCGCCGACGGCGATTTCGCCCCAACTGGCCATCGGGCCATAGAGCCGAAAGGCGAGGAATTCGGCCATGTCAGCCCTCGGCAACGAAATCCACCAGTTCGGCTTTGCTGCCGGTGCCGGCCAATACGTCGAACTCTTTACGTGCTTCCGCACAGTCGCCGTAAACCGTGTCCATGTTGTTGCGGACCCGGATCAACTCCGCGATCGCCGCTTCGCCGTAACCC
>JBAWHH010000333.1:0-2392 GCA_049593715.1 Rhodocyclaceae bacterium | reverse complement strand
TCTCGGCTGCAACAGGCCCTTCAGTTGAAGATCAGGCCGCCCACTCCCCCAGGCCATCGCGGATCGCGGCGATGTGGCGGTGGTCCGTGCCGCAGCATCCCCCCACGACGGCGAGCCGGGGCAGCCGGGCCGCCAGGGCGCGGTAGTCCTCCGCCAGTTCGCCCGGATCTCCGACGTCCAGTTCCACCGCTTCGTCCAGTTCGGCGTGGCTGCGCTTCGAGGCGTTTGCCCGCACGCCGCGGATGCGCCCATGCCAGGGCTCCGCTTCGCCCAGGATGTGGGCGAAGTGGCTCGGGTGGGCGCAGTTGATCATGTAGTACGCCGGGTAGCCGCCGGTGGCGTCGTCGGTGGCTACGATTGCTTCGCCCAGCGTCATGCCGGAGGGCAGCCGCCCGTCGGTTTCCAGGGTGAAGGAAACCGCGACGGGCACGGCCGCCGCTTGGGCAGCCCGGGCGATGCCGATTGCTTCCTCGACGTAGTTCATGGTGAATACGGCGACCATGTCGGCGTCGGTGGCGGCGAAGGTTTCGATCTGCGGCGCGTGGTAGCCCTGCGCTTGCTCTGACGTCATGCGTGCGTCGGCGCGGTAGCCATCGCCCCGCGGGCCGAGGTTGCCGCTGACGACGATGGGGCTGGCGGGGTTTTCCAGTTCCGCGCGCAGGTCGACGATCTCTTCCACCGCCCGCCGGTTGATGGCGGCCAGCCGGGCTGCGTCGTACCCCAGCTTGGCGCCCCAGTCCGGGTTGGCGCGCCACGTGGGCGTCTCCAGCACGATGCCCCGGCCGGCTTCCCGGGCCAGCGCAATGTGTTCGGCGTAGTAGCGGCGCAGGCGTGCCCGGCCCGATTCCGTCTCCAGCAGGACGAACGAGGCGAAGTGGGGAATGTCCATGCCGTCGTGGAAAATCAGCGTCGTTTCCAGTCCACTGTCGGCAAGGAAAGTGCGGTCGGCGAGCTGGGGCAGGTTGTGGCGGTAGCGGCTCATGGTTGTCTCCTTTGGTTGGGGAAGGCCGAATCGTGGGTTCGGCTCGGTATGGTCTGGTCGCGTCCGGGAAGCGCGGCGGAGCGGTGGTGCGGGGCCGGGCGATTTCCCTTTGGCGCTGGAGCAACGATAAGCTTTACTTGAGTAAAACACTCAAGTCATTCCGGCAACGAACTGGACGTTTCGGCCATGGCTGCCTCTGCGAACATTGCCATCCTCGTCTTCCCCGAGACTTCCGCTTCGGTGGTCTATGGCATGGTCGACCTGTTCGCCAGCGCCGGGCGGGACTGGGGCCTCATAGTCGAAGGCCGGCCGGGGCCGCAGCTCCTGTCCTCGATCCTCGTGGGGCGCGAGGTCGGGTTGGTGATAGCAAGCAACGACGTACCCATCGCAGTACAAGCGGCGCTAGGCGAAAGCCCGCCGATGGAGATCGTCTGCGTGCCGGAAGTGAATCTGCCGCCGGGAACACCGCTGGCGGAGCGTTTCGCGCCCGAAATCGCCTGGCTGCGCCAGCGGTTCGAGGCCGGCGCGACCCTCGCCACGGCCTGTTCCGGCGCGATGCTGCTGGCGGAGGCCGGCCTGCTGGCCGGTTGCGAGGCCACCACCCACTGGGCGTGGTGCGACGTGCTGGCGCGGGATTACCCCGCCGTCAGGGTGCAGGCCCAGCGCGCCCTGGTGGTGACGGGCGAAAGCGGACGGCTGGTGATGGCGGGGGGCGGCAGCAGTTGGCTCGACCTGGCTCTGTACCTGATCGCGCGCCTGGCCGGCATGGAGGCGGCAATGCAGGTCGCGCGCCTCAATCTCATCGACTGGCACAGCGTCGGCCAGCAGCCCTTTGCCTGCCTGGCCCGCTCGCGCCAGGTGGACGATGCCGCCATCGCCCGCTGCCAGACCTGGATCGCCGATCACTACATGGATCCCGCGCCGGTGGCCGCCATGGTGCAGTTGTCCGGCATGCCCGAACGTTCGTTCAAGCGTCGTTTCCACCAGGCGACGGGAATGCCGCCGCTGGAGTATGTGCACACCCTGCGCATTGAAGAAGCCAAGCAGATGCTGGAGGCCAGCGCCGCGCCGGTGGAGGCGATCGCCCAGGAGGTGGGCTACGAGGATGCGGGGTTCTTCGGCCGCCTGTTCCGGCGCCGGGTGAATCTGACGCCGGTGCAGTACCGGCGGCGGTTCCAGGGGATGCGGCGGGCCCTGGGGTGAGGCGGGCCGCCGGGCGCATCAAGCGGCTCCGGGTTCTTCGATGCTTGTCCCGGCGGCTTCGGGCCTGCCTTTGATTCGGCGGGGGCCGCCGCGGAGGCGGCGGCCGTGGGTCATTTGCCGAAGGGCGACGGCCGGGGCGTGCGGTCCGAAGACGGCGGCAGGATCGGCAGGGTGAACTTGGGCTGTTCGCCGGTGAGGGTCTTGAGG
>JBAWHH010000332.1:0-2074 GCA_049593715.1 Rhodocyclaceae bacterium | reverse complement strand
TCCAGGGCACCGTAGGCGAACGCCACTCCGCCCACGTCGGCGAGATTCTCCGTCACGGCGAGGGCGCCGTTCGCATGCAGGCCCGGCAGCACGGCGTAGGCGTCCGCCTGCTTGACGAGCTTCTGGGCCTGGGCGACGAACCGGGTCTCGTCCTCTTTCACCCACCAGTTGCGCGCGCGGCCAATCTCGTCGTACAGGCGGCCCCCGGAATCGAAGCCGTGGGTGAGTTCGTGGCCGATCACGGCGCCGACAGCGCAGAAATTGGTCGCGGCATCCCCCTTCGGATCGTAGGTCGGCGGTTGTAGGAATGCGGCCGGGATCTCGATCGCGTTACGCTGCGAGCTATACCCGGCATTGACGACGATGGGCAGCGTCGCGCGGGGATCGGTGAAGCTGTCCTCCTGGACCGGACCACCGAAACGTGCGAGGTCGCGTTTCGCGCGGAACTCCTTGATGCGCTCCAGGCTCCCGAAGTAATCGCCGGGGCGTACGTCCACGGACGAGTAGTCGATCCACTTGTCCGGGTAGCCCACGGTGATGGCGACCTTGTCGAGTTTGATCAGCGCCTGCTTTCGCGTGGCGGGCGTGAGCCAGTCGTTCTTCGCCAGGCGCGAGCGAAACTCCGCGCGCACACGCCCGACCATGTCTTCCACGGCCCGGCGCGAGTCGGGGCTGAAGTTCTGGTCGACGTACAGGCGCGACAGCGGATGCCCGATGTTGGCGGCGATGGTGTCGAAGACTTGCTTGGAGCGAGGGGGCAACTGGAAGCCCTTCCCGTAGAACGCCCGAGTGAGTTCCAGGCCCGGCTGGTTGAACTCGGTGGAAAGCCCGCCGAGGCTCTTGCGCAGGTATTCCCACTTCAGCAGCATCTTCGCGTCTGCGAGCGGTAGCTCCGCGAGGATGGCGCTGCGTTCGGCCATCGCCTTGGCTTCGATCGCCGTGACCTCGGCCGGCCGCTGGTGGAGGCCGATGGTCGCGAAGTAGGCGTCCCAGTCGAAGGCGGGCGTGAGCGCCTTGAGCTTGGCGTAGGACATCTCGACGAAGCGCTTGTCGGGATCCTTATGTTCCACGAGAGGCTGGCGCACTTTCGCGATGCGCGTTTCCATCGCGAGGGCCTTGGGCGCGAAGACTTTCGCCTCCGCCTCGGCGAAGCCCGCCAGCACCATCACGTCCGCGACGTATTTGAGGTAAGCCTCGCGGAATTTGGCCGATTCAGGCTTGAGGTAGTCCTCGAAGTTCGGGAGCACCAGATCTCCGTCGCCGACGACCACGATGTATTTGGTCTTGTCGCGGATGCCTGGACTGATGCCGCCACCCATCACGATCGTCTCGTTCGTGATGAGAGATAACCGGGCCATCTCCCGGACGAGTCCGTTCTTGTCCGGGATTGCGCTGATGCGTTCGAAGGCCGGCTTGAGCGGGGCGTTGCCCAGCGCCTTGAGGCGAGCCTCATCCAGGCCCGCGGCGTAGAGGTCGCCAACCTGTTGCGTTGGGCTGCCCTTGGGCGCCGTGGCGGCTTTTCGCGCTGCGTCCTCGACCACTTGCCGCACGGCGACATCAGTGCGTTTCATCATGAGATCGAGGCCGGAGATGCGCACGCGGTCGGCGGGAATCTCCATGGCGTCGAACCACTTGCCGGCGGCGTAGCGGGTGAAGTCTTTCCGCGGATCGGCGGAGGTGTCCATCTTGGTCGTCGAGAAGCCGGGCGGAAAACCGAAGGTGGGTGCCTCTTGGGCATTGGCTGCGCCCGCAGCGAAGAGGGTCGAAAGAGCAACTGCAGCCTTGCGCGGAAATGTCATGTCCGTTCCACCATTATTGTTGGTTGGCTCACGCCCTGCTTTGAGGACCTGGGGGCTCGTCGCCGGGGACTCAATGCACCTGGCGATCGGCACAGCCGTGCCGCCCTCGCGGGCTACTCGGTGACGATGGTGCCTCGTGTTCCCGCATCGCTGTCGATCCAGAAATCTTCACCCTTGAGGCGGCGATCCCCCTGGATGGTGAATGAGACCTTGCCATCACGGAACACCAGCCCGCCATCGCTCCGCTTGGCCTTGACGCGCTTGCCATTCACCCA
>JBAWHH010000331.1:0-6918 GCA_049593715.1 Rhodocyclaceae bacterium | reverse complement strand
GGCGAATCCCGCGGCAACCTGGCGGCGGGCGGCACCGGTATCGCGCGGCCCCTGTCGGCGCGGGATCGGGAAATTGCCGAGGCGCTGGCGCCCATCCTGTTCCGTCGCGGCCTGCTGCTGGTGGGTCTGGACGTGATCGGCGACTACCTCACCGAAATCAACGTCACCAGCCCGACCTGTTTCGTCGAGATCACCCAGCAGACCGGATTCGATGTCGCCGCGATGTACGTCGAAGCGCTGGAACGCGCGTGCGCTTGACGGGGGCGATCGATAGGGGCCGAGGCTGGGCAAGCGGGGGAGCCGCAGCGCCCTCATGGTGGATCGTCTTGCTGCTGGCGGCCGCCGTCTTGTGCCTCGGCGGATGCGGTGCCCGGACCCCATACCAGCAGGAATCCTACGTTTTCGGTACCCGGGTCGAGATCCTCATCTACGGTGCGCCGACGGACAAGGCCCGTACTGCGGCCGGCAAGGTGCTACGGGAATTCGACCGCCTCCATCGCGTTTTCCACGCCTGGCAACCGAGCGAACTCACGCAGTTGAATGATGCCCTCGCCAGTGGTCAGCGCGAAATTCCCGTATCGCCGGAACTGGCGAAGCTCCTGGCTGGCGCAGCGGACGTGGCGGCACGCTCGGATCAGCTTTTCGATCCGGCCCTGGGGCGGCTGATCGGCCTGTGGGGATTCCAGAGCGACGAGTTCAAGCCGATCCTCCCGCCCGCCGCCGACATCGCCGCCCTGGTGAAGTCCAGGCCCACGATGGCGGACATCAGCGTCGCCGACAACCTGGTTTCCAGCCGCAATCGGGATGTGAAACTGGATCTCGGCGGCTACGCAAAGGGTTACGCCCTGGACCGGGCGGTGGAAATTCTGCGCGGCGAAGGCATTGCCAACGCCCTGGTCAACATCGGCGGCAACGTCATGGCCCTGGGCGACAAAGGCGGCAAGCCGTGGCGGATTGGCATCCAGCATCCGCGCCAGCCCTGGCCGCTGGCGACGCTGGACGTACGCGACGGCGAAGCCATCGGTACCTCGGGGGATTACCAGCGCTTCTTCGAGCTGGATGGAAAACGCTATTGCCACATCCTCGATCCCCGCAGCGGTTTTCCGGCGGACCAGGCCCAGGCAGTCACCATCCTGGTCACGCCCCGGCCCGGCGCCGGCACCCTGTCCGATGCCGCCAGCAAACCGCTGTTCGTCGCGGGCCCCGCCGGCTGGCGGGACTACGCGCGCCGGTTCGAGATCGAACACGCCCTGTTCGTTGACGCGGCCGGCAAGGTCAGCGTTACCCGCGCCCTGCACCAGCGGCTGCAACTGGGGGACGGCGTGGCAGTGGAGGTGGTGGATTGAGCGGCGCTGCAGTCTCCGGGGCGCCTAGCCATCGATCGTAACGCCTGGGCCGAAGCCGCGCAGTCAGAATGCAGGCATGCCGGCCCGCCATGGACGGAGATGTTTCCGCCGCGCCGCCTATCGGCTGGTAGAATCGGGCATAGGAGCCTGTGCGCATGATCGGCCTGTTTCTCATCACCCACGGAAGTTTCGGCGAATCGCTGATTCAATGCGCTTGCCATGTGCTCAACCAGCGGCCGCACCAGCTCGCCCAGTTGGGCGTGTCAGCGCAGGACGACCCCCTCGACATTCTGCCCACGGTGCAGCGCTGGGCTTCGGTGGTGGATAGCGGGCGCGGCGTGCTCATTCTCACCGACGTGTTCGGCGCCACGCCGAGCAACATCGCGCGCAAGCTGGTGCGTCCGGGCGAAGTCGAAACCATCGCCGGCGTCAATCTGCCCATGCTGCTGCGGGCCCTTACCTACCGCGATAAGGATATGGCGACCCTGATCACCCGAGCCGTCGCCGGCGGGCGCGACGGAGTCATGTACGTCAAACCCGAACGCGATGCCAAGAGCTGAAACCGAGATCGTCAATAAACTGGGCATGCACGCCCGCGCGTCGGCCAAGCTGACGCAGACGGCCAGTGCCTTCGCCTGCGAAGTGTGGATGGAGCGCAGCGGCCGCCGCGTGAACGCCAAGAGCATCATGGGCGTGATGATGCTGGCCGCGGCCAAGGGCGCCTGTGTCACCATCGAGACCAAGGGCGCCGACGAAGATGCGGCGCTGCAGGCAATCCTGGATCTCATCGCCGACAAGTTCGGGGAGAGCGAATGAGCTTTACGCTGCATGGCCTGGCGGTCTCCCATGGCATTGCCATCGGCTATGCGCACCTCGTCTCCCATGCCACGCTGGAAGTCTCGCACTACGTCATTCCCGCCAAGCACGTCGAGGCGGAGATCACCCGCTTCGACAACGCCATCGAGTCGGTTTATGAGGAACTGCGCTCCCTGAGGGAGACGACCCTGGGGTCGTCGTCGGAAATCGCTGCGTTCGTCGAAGTGCACGCCATGTTCCTCAATGATCCGCTGCTCGCCATGGTGCCGCGCGACCTGATCCGCGAACGGCGCTGTAATGCCGAATGGGCGCTGGTGCAGCAGATGGAACAGCTCACCACCCAGTTCGACGAATTCGAAGACGCCTACCTGCGCGAACGCAAGCAGGACGTCGTCCAGGTGGTGGAGCGTCTGCTCAAGGCGCTGATGGGGCGGCCCGGGCACCTGCCGCCCAAGCGCAAGGATGGGGCCAACATGGTCATCGTTGCGCACGACCTGTCGCCGGCCGACACCATCCATTTCAAGCAGCACCAGATCGCCGGCTTCGTCACCGACCTGGGCGGCGCGACATCGCACACCGCCATCGTCGCCCGCAGCCTGAGTATTCCCGCCATCGTCGGGCTGCACCGCGTGCGCCAGTTCATCCGCGACGAAGAGCTGTTGATTCTCGACGGCTCGCGGGGTGTGCTGATCGTCGATCCGGACGAGCGCATTCTCGAAGAGTACCGCCTGCGCAAGAGCGAACTGGAACTGGAACGTTCCAAACTCAAGCGCCTCAAGACCGCCAAATCGGCAACGCTGGATGGCGAGACCATCTCCCTGCAGGCCAACATCGAGTTGCCTTCCGATCTGCCCCAGGTCAAAGCGGTGGACGCCGATGGTATCGGCCTGTTCCGCACCGAGTTCCTGTTCTTGAACCGCGATGCCCTGCCGGACGAGGACGAGCAGTTCGATGCCTACCGCAAGGTAGCCATGGCGCTGAAGAACAAGCCGGTCACCATCCGCACCATGGACATCGGCGCCGACAAGGCTCTGCGCGGGGCAGGGCGCAACGCGCCCAACCCGGCCCTGGGCCTGCGCGCGATCCGTTTCTGCCTCGCCGAGCCCCAGTTGTTCCTTACCCAACTGCGCGCCATCATCCGCGCGTCGCATTACGGCCGCATCCGCGTCATGGTGCCCATGCTGGCCCATGCGTTCGAGGTGGACCAGACGCTGATGATGATCCGCCTGGCCCAGGAGCAACTGCGCAGCGAGCGTGTGCCGTTCGACGAGTCCATGGAAGTGGGCGGGATGATCGAGATCCCCGCCGCCGCGGTGGCGATCGGCATGTTCCTCAAACGCCTGGATTTTCTGTCCATCGGCACCAACGACCTGATCCAGTACACCCTGGCCATCGACCGTTCCGACGAGGCCGTCGCCCACCTTTACGATCCGCTGCACCCGGCCGTGCTGCGCCTCATCGCCCAGACCATCGAAGGCGGCATCCGCGCCGGCATTCCCGTGGCCGTGTGCGGCGAAATGGCGGGCGATCCCGCCTTCACGCGCCTGTTGCTGGGCATGGGACTGAAGCAGTTTTCCATGCACCCGAACCAAATCTACGAAGTGAAGCAGGAAGTGTTGCGCAGTGAAGTGCAGGAATTGCGGGCGAAAGTCGGTCGCTTGCTGCGCCTGGACGATCCCGATAAGCTGCGTGAGCTGGTGGAGCGTCTCGCCAACTGAGGCCTCCAGTCGTGGGCGGCGGGCCGCTGCCCTATCCAGAATAATCCCAACAAGAGTTTCCCGAATCATGGCAGACGACTTGGATCGCAGCTTCGGCTACGAGCAAGTGGCGCCCGCCGAACGCCGCCAGCGCATCCGCGCGGTGTTCGAGGCCGTGGCGCCGCGGTACGACTTGATGAACGACCTGATGAGTTTCGGCATTCACCGCCTGTGGAAACGCACCATGGTGAAAGAGCTGAAACCGGCAGCCGGGGCAGTGGCGGTGGATCTGGCCGGCGGCACGGGCGATGTGGCGCGGTTGCTGGGCGGGCTGGGCTTCGGCAGCGTCGTGGTGTGCGATCCCAGCTTGGCCATGATGGCCCAGGGTAAGCAGCGGGGCGGCGCGAAGCTGCGTTGGCTGGCGGGGGAGGCGGAGCGGCTGCCGCTGGCCGACGGTTCGGTGGGCACGCTTACGGTCGCCTTTGGCCTGCGCAACGCGACCCGGCTCGAAGCGGCGTTGACCGAAATCCTCCGCGTGCTCAAGCCCGGCGGCACTTTCGTGTGCCTGGAGTTCTCCCAGGCTGATGCCTGGCTGCGGCCCTTCTACGATCTGTATTCTTTTTTCGTCATTCCACGGCTCGGCGCCTGGGTGGCGGGGCAGCCGTCTGCCTACCACTACCTGGTGGAGTCGATCCGCCGTTTCCCGAACCAGCGTGGTTTCGCCGACATGCTGACGGCGGCCGGCTTCACCGACATCCGCTGGCGCAACGTCTCCTTCGGCATCGCCTGCCTGCATTTCGCCACGCGGCCGGCCGAAGCGGCGGGAGCTTGAGCATGGTCCCGCCGGAAACTGCGGCGCCGGCGTCGCCCACCGGTCTGCGCTTGTGGCTGACGGCGGTGCGGCCGCGCACCCTTACCCTGTCCGTCGTCCCCGTGGTGCTGGGCAGCGCGCTGGCTTGGGCGGAAGGAGCCCCGGTGGCTTGGCTCACACTGCTGGCCGCCCTGCTGGCCGCAGCCCTGCTGCAGGCCGGCGCCAATCTGCACAACGACGTGGTCGATTTCGAGCACGGCAACGACAAGCCCCACCGCCAGGGACCGACGCGGGTCACCGCGGCGGGCTGGGCGACTCCGGCGCAGGTGCACTTCGCGGCGAAAACGGCGTTCGGGCTCGCTTTCCTGTCCGGCCTCTACCTGGTTGCCGTGGGCGGCTGGCCCTTTTTCCTGCTCGGCCTGGCTTCCCTGGCCGCGGGTTACGCCTATTCCGGTGGTCCTCGGCCAGTGTCGTACACGCCCGCCGGTGAAGTGTTCGTGTTCCTGTTCTTCGGCTTGGTGGCGGTGGCGGGCAGCCATTACCTGCAGTCCGGCCATCTGTCGGCCGCCGGCCTTCTCGGCGGAGCGGCGATGGGTTTTCTCGCCTCCGCGGTGCTGATGGTGAATAACTACCGCGATCTGGACGGCGATTCCGCCGTGGGCCGCCGCACCCTGGCTGTGGCGCTGGGCCGCGAGCGCTCACGCAAGGCCTACGCACTGATGGTGACGCTGCCCTTCGTCTGCGTGCTCGGCCTGTGGCCGTTGCTGCCGGCCCATGCGCCGATGCTGCTGGCGTTGGCTACCTTGCCCAAATGCATCGGGTTGGCGCGAGAGTTCGGCAGCAGAGAGGGGGCCGCGCTCAACCCGGTGCTGGGGGAGACGGCACAGGCGCAGTTGCTCTTCGGCGCCTTGCTTTGCGTGGGTTTGGCACTGTGACGCCCCTGCTCGTGGCGGTGTTTGACAAAGCCGGACCATCCGGCTAACTTCCCGCCGTTAGCGCCGATTTGAACGTCAGCTTGCGGGCGCTTAAAAAATACGGCTAAAGCGAGGGCGAACCCGGTCCGCGCGAGCTGACTGGGTTTTTACTTGTATGGACCTCTACAACAAATCCAACGAAGTCGGCTCCGTCGTGCCGCAACGGGCCCATTGGGCCGAGCCGCTGCGCCTGCGCAGCGGTGCGACGATCCCCGCCTATGATCTGGTGTTCGAGACCTACGGCGAACTGAACGCCGCCAAGTCCAACGCAATCCTGGTCTGCCACGCGCTGTCCGGCACCCACCACGTCGCCGGCTACTATGCCGACAATCCCAAGAACATCGGCTGGTGGGACAATATCGTCGGCCCCGGCAAGCCCCTGGATACCAACCGGTTTTTTGTCATCGGCGTGAACAACCTGGGCGGCTGCCACGGCTCCACCGGACCTTCGGCGGCCAACCCGGCGACCGGCAAGCCCTGGGGCGCCGATTTCCCCGTGGTGACGGTGGATGACTGGGTGCAGGCCCAGGCACGGCTCGCCGACCGATTGGGAATCGACGCCTTCGCCGCCATCGTCGGCGGCAGCCTCGGCGGCATGCAGGCACTGCAATGGGCCATCACCTACCCGGAACGCGTACGCACTGCGCTGGTGATCGCCGCGGCGCCCAAGCTGACAGCGCAGAACATCGCCTTCAACGACGTTGCCCGCCAGGCCATCCTCACCGATCCGGATTTTCACGGCGGCCATTTCTACGAGCACGGCGTCAAGCCGGTGCGCGGCCTGCGCCTGGCGCGCATGCTGGGCCACATCACCTATCTCTCCGACGACCAGATGGCGGAGAAATTCGGCCGCGTGCTGCGCGAAGGCTCGTTCAAGTACGGCTACGACGTGGAGTTCGAGATCGAGTCCTACCTGCGCTACCAGGGTGACAAATTCGCCAGCTACTTCGACGCCAACACCTACCTGCTGATGACCAAGGCGCTGGACTATTTCGATCCCGCCCATCACACCGGCGGCGATCTGGTGGCGGCGCTACGCCAGGTCAGGGCGCGGTTCCTGGTGGCGGCGTTCACCACCGACTGGCGCTTCAATCCCAGCCGCTCGCGGGAGATCGTCAATGCCTTGCTGGAAGCGGACAAGGACGTTTGCTACGCGGAAATCGATTCCGCCTTCGGCCACGATTCTTTCCTGCTGGAAGACGCCCAGTATCACAGCGTGGTGCGGGCCTATCTGGACAACATCTTGCTATGAACGCTGCTGCGGTCCTCGAACG
>JBAWHH010000330.1:0-2099 GCA_049593715.1 Rhodocyclaceae bacterium | reverse complement strand
GGAACCGCTCCTGCAGCACATTGACGTCCAACGGCTCATCGCCCCGGCTCAGGCGGTCGCGCACATACGATTCCCGCAGGCGCTCCATGCCGCTGAGACGAACCGCTTCGACGCGGCCTTCGACGATAAGCACGGTGAGGCGGCCGTCGCGATAGGCGTCCTCGCCGATGGTGGCACCGGAGTTCAGATAGCCTTTGCCGATGTAGTGGCGGGTGATGGTATGGCGTAGCTCTTCGATCTCGGCCGCTGTCAGATGTCGACCGACGAAGGGTTTCGCAATGCCGAGCAATTCCTCGGTGGGAATGACGCGGTTGCCTTCGAAGGCGATCTCGCGCAACTCGATGGTGGCGCCGCTGGTGGGCGCTTCGGGGACAAGTTCCGGGACCGGGGGCAGTTCGAACCCATCAGGGGCCTTTTTGGGCAGGAACGCAGGAGAATCCAGGGGCCGCTCGCTCGGGCGGATGGGCACTTCAAGCGGGTCGGCGGCAAATAGGGACAAACTGAAAAGCATCAGCGCGGCACAGGTCGAGGAAGTGAAGACCCCGAATGCCTTTCCCAAACCTGGAGAACAGGTCAGCCGCGCGATGTTGCCCCGAAGATCCGAATAGGTGAGCGAACCGGGGTGCCCGCCCATCGGGGAAGCCATTGGTACCACTGTCCTACCTCCCGCCAGCCATGTCCACGGTGTTCCCCGTGGTACCTCAGCCGGCATCAAGAATGCGATTTCCTTAAAAAATGCGAACCGCATTTTCTGGACGACGTTTCCATTTCACAGACCAACTGCGAATCGCTGCACCGAACTTCACGTATGTCATGCCAATCCACCGAAGCATCCGTGCGACCCGAGCCCCGGTTTCGAGCGCCCATCAGAACATCAAACTTGATCTGCGTCAGTGATTATTGTCACCCGGCGCTCCCCTTCGGAATACCTCAAATGGAAATCCAAGCTCTAGGCAGGCGAGGACATTTTGGTTAACCCAAACGCCGAAGTTGGCTCCGTTGACAACAATGTCTGGGCCTCTTCAGCAGCCGTGCGAATGCACAGGCAATACGCCAAAGTAATCTTAGATGCGGGAAAGGTCAGAGCGAGCGCAAGCCAGGAAGCCAAACACTTCGGGGCAGATTGCCCCATCGCACGACGGCGATACGATCAGTGGAGCCCTGGGAGCCGGACAGGCAAGCCCCGGCCGAATCAGACCGGCAAGGCCTCAGCCCTGGGGTTCAAGCAGTCGATCGACGATGAACCGCCATTCCTGCGGCTCCACAGGCGTGATGGATAGGCGATTGCCCCGCCGCAGCACAACCATGTCGGCGAGTTCGGGATGGGCCCGCAATTCATCCAGGCCGACAAGGCGCGTCTTCTTCGTCAGTCTCACGTCCACGTGGACCCAGCGCGGGTTCTCCGGCTTAGATTTCGGATCGAAGTACTTCCCCGCCGGATCGAACTGGCTTTGGTCCGGATAGGCCAGCCTGCTCACTTCACAGATGCCGGCAATGCCCGGCTCGGGACAGCTCGAGTGATAAAAGAAGGCGTAGTCGCCAAGCCGCATCTCGTCACGCATGAAATTGCGCGCCTGGTAGTTGCGCACGCCGAACCAGGCCGTTGTCTGCTCCGGCGCGGCGACGAGGTCGTCGATGGAGAACTCGGAGGGTTCGGATTTCATGAGCCAGTAGCGCACGGGTTTTCCTCTCGTCGCAGATGCTTTTCGAAGGCGGTCGCGGAATTCTGCCTCACCCAGGCGGTGTCAGCTATCGCGTCGCGCAAGCGAAATGGCGCTCCGCTTGGAGGGGTTTTCGCGGAGCAGAGGGGCCGGCTGGATGGCGGGGAGACAAACGATCGCGGAGCCGGCTGGAGCGCGGCGGCAAACCGGGGCAATGGACAAGGGCTGATTGCGGGCCAATTCGCTATTCCGATCAGCGCGATACAAGGAATTCACTGGATCGACGCAATGGGATCGCCGATGATCTGCATGCGACCCGGATGACGAATCGCGAAAGCGATACGTCGCGGTTGCCGACGGGCCGCGCCTTGTCCAATCGCGCAGTGCCGGAGTCGGATGCTGGACGACAGAGAATATGTGGCAACAGGTCTTTTGCAA
>JBAWHH010000329.1:0-2985 GCA_049593715.1 Rhodocyclaceae bacterium | reverse complement strand
ACGATGAGGTGCGCAAGCTCATCCGCGAAAAACCGCCGTTGATCCTCTTCGGCAGCTTCAACGAACGCATGTACTTAGCGGAGAACGGCGGGCGCGGCAGCTACATCCCGGCCTCTTTCCCCGGCGCCATCATCCGCCGCCACACCGGCACGCCGTTCATGGGTTACGCCGGCGCGACCTATCTGCTGCAGGAATTCTGCAACGGGCTGTTCGACGCCCTGTTCAACATTCTGCCCCTGGGCACCGACCTCGACCGCATCGAAGCCACGCTGTCGCGCCACCAGGAAACCGTACGCTGGGAGGAGGAAGCCCAGCGCCTGCTGAACCAATACGTGGAAGCGCAGCCCATCCTGGTCCAGATTTCAGCCGCAAAACGGCTGCGCGACCGGGCGGAACGGGATGCGCGCCGTGCCGGCGAAGACCACGTCTCCGCCGAGCGCGTCACCACCGCACGCCGCGCTCTTACCGCTGGAGAGCCTGCGTGAAACCGGCTTCGGCCACCAACGCCACGCCGTGGGAGCGGGCGACGTCCATGAGCAGATCCGCCACCTGCTGGGGATCTTCTTCATGGGCGAGGTGGCCGAGGTCTGGCAGTTCCACCAGCGACGCGCGCTTGAGCATTGACTTCGCCCGCCTGGCGAAATGGGGTGGGACGGTCCCGTCGGCGGTGGCGGCCACCAGCACCATGGGCACCGGCAAAGTCGGCAACTGCCGCTCGAAGCTCACCAGATCCCAGTGGGCCATCATGCTCAGCACCGCCCCGGTGTGCCCGGGCGAACTCATCAGCCGGCCATATAGCGCGATGCCCTGCGCGTCGAGCCTGGAGCCGGTGCTCTCCAGCGCGCGGGACAGCAAACGCGGATCGGAAGCGCGCCGCGCCACCAGCCACGCCACGAACGGACTGCCGGCCATCATCCTGGCGACGGGCAGGAATATCCGCCCCGGAAAACCGCGCAGCGCCACCAGTGCGCCGTTGAGGCTGACCAGGACCTGCGGCGAGATGGCGCCGTCCATCGCCATGCGCGCCAGCACGGCCGCGCCCGCGGAATGGCCCACCGCCAATTCGGGCTTGCAATCGATGGCATCGAGCAGCCGGCCCAGCGCCCGCGCCATGCCCGGCAGCGAAAGCTGCTCTACGCCGGGCGTCGCGGTGAAGCCATGGCCGGGAAGATCCGGCGCCACGACGGTGAATGACTCTGCGAGAATGGGCGCCAGGTCGCGCCACGAATGCGTTGCGGCGCCGGTGCCGTGCACTAGCAGCAGCGTCGGCCCCGCGCCCATGCGCTGCACGTGCCAGCGCAGGCCATCGACGTCGGCGAAAAAACTCGATTCCCGGTTTGGCCAGTCCAGGCCATCCCGCTCCCAGATGGGCTTGTCAAGCATGGTTTTTCTCCCGGTGCATCGGCGCCGGATGCAGGTTGAAGCAACAGGTAAGCATCTTAGAGTCGGCGCCCGAGCGCCCAAGAGCAAATCCATCGTCGGAAACGCTTCCCGCCCGAACTTCCCTTTGCGGAGTGCGAGCAGCAGCGTCCGATAGGCATAATTCGGAGGGTACGACAATGGCTGGCATGGAGATCAAAGGAGAGACGCTGCTCAAGACGGCCGAGGCGGAAACCAGACAATTCCACCTGCTGTCCGCCATCGCCTTCATCATGTTTCTTTCCGTGGCGATTATCGCCCGAATTCTGGGGCGGGAGTGGCACTCGTGGCTGCCGGGATCCGAGGGTGAGACCTCGATGCTGGATGGCGTGCGCCGCGCCGTGAATTACACTTTGCCGTTTCTTGCCTAAGCTGTAGCTAGACGAAGCGGTCGCGGAATCGCGACGGCAAAGCAGCAAAACCTTATACATCTTCACCGTGGCAGCACCACGGCAACTCATTCGAGCGTCGACAGCATGTTAATGGCGTCAATCTACAAAGATCTGGTTTTCGACCCGCAGCTCATCCGGCGTTTCGATGTGAACGGCCCGCGATACACCTCGTATCCGACCGCCGACCGCTTCGTCGACACGTTCAACGAAGACCAGTACCGCAAGTATCTGTCCAACCGGGCCAGCACCAGCGGCGGCGACAAACCGCTTTCGCTCTACGTGCACATCCCGTTCTGCAACACGATCTGCTACTACTGCGGCTGCAACAAGATCATCACCAAGGACCATGGCCGCTCGGCCAAGTACCTGAAGTACCTGGACAAGGAGTTGTCCCTCCTGTCCGGCTACCTGTCGGGCAGCCACGAGGCGATCCAGTTGCATTTCGGCGGCGGCACGCCGACCTTCCTGGCGCACGACGAAATGCGCCGGCTGATGGATTCCATCCGCAGCTACTTCACCCTGCTGCCGGACGGCGAATACTCCATCGAGGTGGATCCGCGCAAAGTCGATCGCGCGACCGTGGAGTTGCTGGCGGAACTGGGCTTCAACCGCATGAGCGTCGGGGTGCAGGACTTCGACCCCGAAGTGCAGAAGGCGGTAAACCGCATCCAGAGCCTGGAAGAAACCCGCCTGGTGATGGACGCCGCGCGGGAGAACGGTTTCAAGTCCATTTCCGTGGACCTGATCTACGGCCTGCCGGGGCAGAACGTCGGCAAGTTCGACAACACGCTGGAAGAGATCGTCAAGCTGTCTCCGGACCGGCTGTCGATCTACAACTACGCGCACCTGCCCCACGTCTTCAAGCCGCAGCGGCGCATCAACGAGCACGAGTTGCCGTCGGCGGACGAGAAGCTGCAGATCCTTTCCCTGGCGATCCGCCGGCTGACCGACGCAGGTTACGTGTTCATCGGCATGGACCATTTCGCCAAGCCGGAAGACGAACTCACCATCGCCCAGCGCAACGGCCGCCTGCACCGGAACTTCCAGGGCTATTCGACCTACGCCGACTGCGATCTGCTGGCGATCGGAGTGTCGTCCATCGGCAAGGTGGGCGCGTCGTACTGCCAGAGCTACCGCACGATGGATGAGTACTACGACGCCCTCGACGCGGGCC
>JBAWHH010000328.1:0-4232 GCA_049593715.1 Rhodocyclaceae bacterium | reverse complement strand
CCCTTTCAATTCCCTGTTGATCCAGCAGCGCCCGAATGTCGAGACCGAGCATCCTGGCGCCTGCCGACTCGTAGTCGAAGGCGTCTTCCTGTGTCCAACTGGCAAACTCGCCGAACAGGCGCGCCTGGTTTCCGGCCGGCAGATAGTTTTTCAAAATGATCAGCAGGTCGTGAGCGTCTTTGCGTGGACACGCGTAGTGACGATCGCTCCAGCAGACGATCTTCAGCAAAGCGAGCGCCGGCAGAGAGACCACGCGGCCGAGCACGCCGCCGGGAAACGCTACGTCAATTGCGGTCGCTTGCGCCTCGCGCAGGCCGAACACGTCCATAACGACCTCGCCACGCGGCGGCCAGGCGATCTTCCGCTCGCAGGTCTCCACACTGCCAAACGGCACCAGGTCGATCGGCAAGCCGTTCCGGTGGCGCAAGCGATGGGGCGCCGTTGGCGAGGTCGAGAAGCACGCGGTCTTGACCAACTGCGCCTGAAGCGCGCCAAACGCGCTCCAGTCCGGCACGGCCAAGGCGAAGTCGATGTCCTCCGTCTGGCGCAGCGTCTGGATGCCGTAGCCGTAGAGCAGATGCAGGTCGCGTGCGAAAGCACCAACGATCAACGGCATGATGCCGAGCGGTTCCGCAACGCCGGCAACGTCGCCGATGATCTCCGCGCACAGCCCGAGATCAGGCCGCCGGGAAAAGTCGAGCAAGGTGGTGGTCATAGATCATCCGGGCGGTTTCGATGCAGCGGCCGTCACCCGCTGCGAGCAGGTCCGCGTACACGAGCACGGGCGGCACGGTGTCGGCCGGGCCGTCGGTCCGCAGTGCCTTGCCCCAGAACGGCTTGCGCAGCTCGAGGTACGCAGGCGCGCCCAGTCGTCCTGCAGGAACCAGGCGCTGCTCGATCATCAGTTGCGGCGGCAGGCGCTCCGCATAGAGGGTCAGCGCGCCCGGCTTCAGATGCCGCACCAGCAGGTGCGCCGCTGGTTCACCGCCCCATTGCGCCTGCGCGGGATCGATGTGCCAGTCTTTCCAGGCGTCGAAGTGCGGCGTGTTGTACGTGGCGATCGTTGTCTTGGGTCGCAGCAGCCGTGCATAGGCCAGGGCCCATTCGTCGAGCAGGCGCTTGGTCGCGTCCAGCCGACGGTTCTTCTCCGCAACCAGCAGGTGGCCCGCCTGCTGCAGGTCTCCCAACACGGCAGGAACCGCGCCCAGCGCGACGCCTGCGGCGGCTGCAATGGTCCGGTGGGGCGCGGCCGCGAGCACCGGGTCGCACAGCAGTGCAAACAAGACCTTCAAGCCGTTGGCGGTGAACGTCCTTGCCGCTCGCGTGCGATCCTGCGCGGGCGGCGGCTTGCGCCCCACGACGTAGACGAGCAGGGCCGGCCCGTCCAGGTAGGCGTTTCCCGCTGCATCGGCGAACTGCTGCTGTCGTTCGCGCAGGCGTTCGGCAACCGGGGGCGTCAGGTAGTCAGTGACCAGCAGCGCCGGCCGGTTGGCGGCTGTGGCCTGATCGCGAAGCTGGGCCACGATGGCGCCAACGGTGGCCGGGGTCACGGCACGTTGTGCTTCGACAAGATAGTCCGTAGTCTCCTTGCCCCTGCCGATGCGCAGCCAGGCGTCCGCGCGGACAGCGCCCGCACCGCGGGGCGCCTTGAGCACGGCGACCTTGAGCCCCAGGTCTCGCAGCCCATGGGTTGCACGGTCAATCAGCACGGGATCGGGCCGCTTGTTCATTTTCGCGCGATGTTCATGTTCTGTGAACGTGCGGCGATTCTGAACACATATAGCGCTTTGTTCAAGTCTCGCGTGCGTTCACGAGAGGTGAACGGGCAAGGCACGTCCACAACGCGAGCCAACCCCGTCGGCCGCGGCGCCGCCGGCCACGCTGTGGCGGGGTAAACGGCGGGGTAGATAGGGGACGCGCTTTATGGATATTGTGAGCAAAAGGCACCAAGCACACGTTTTTCCTGCGGAATGAATTCCAGTCGGCCCCATGCCTCGACGGTGTGCCGCTGCATCTCATACAGCGCGACCACCACCATCGCGCTTGCTTCTTTGCCGAAGACGGTCTTCTCCCCTCAGAATTCGCCCAAACTCCAACCTTCGCCAAAACGAGGGACAGAAAGATGGACATGAACAAAATCCCCTTTGGCACAACCGATTGGTCCGAGGTCGAGCAAACCGAGCACGGAGGCGAAAGGGGCGTTGCGTATTGGAGAACCCGGCGGTTCGGAAACATACGAGTCCGAATGGTCGAATATTCGCCCGGCTACTTGGCAGACCATTGGTGCTCAAAAGGGCACATCCTTCTATGCCTCGACGGGGAACTGCGTACCGAGCTTGAGGATGGCCGCGTGTTCATTCTCAAACCCGGCATGAGTTATCAGGTTGCCGATAATGCGGAGGCGCATCGGTCGTCCACAAGTGTCGGCGCGAAGCTTTTTGTTGTCGATTAGTCCGCAGGATGGTGGGGGCGGACACACCACGAATCCCAGGAATGGAGGCAGCACCCGGCGCCCATCGCGGGCCAGGACCGAACACGTTTTCGGCCGATGGGCGGCGGCGGATACGTGAGGACTGGCTGAGGACGGCTGCCCCCCGGGCGCGTGGACAGGTCAGCGATCCGCCTTGAAGGCGTCTTGAAAGGTGACGCTGCCCCGGGGCATCTTGCCGTCGAAGGAGAGGGCGAAAAAGACCTCCGGCGGCACGCCGTCGAGCCCCAGGCTGGGCACGTTGGCGAAGCCGAATTTCCTGTAGTAATCGGGATGGCCGACAAGGCAACAGCCCTTCGCATCCATCTTCTTCAGCCGGGACAGCCCTTCCAGGATGAGTTTGCGGCCGATGCCCTGACGCTGATGCGCCGGCACGACCGAAACCGGGCCGAGGCCGTACCAGTCGAGGGATCCGTCGGAAATCGCTACGGGTGAAAAGGCGATATGGCCCACCACCTGGCCTTCCAGGTCAGCGACAAGGGATACGGCCAGCGCGCCGGCCCGGCGCAGCGCGGCGATGATGAAGTGCTCGGTGTGATTGCTGACGGCCAGGGTCTTGAAGGCGGCCTCGGTGATGTCTGCAATCGGGCGGATGTCGGCTGCGGTTTCAGCTCGAATCGTGATGTCGTTTTCCATAACTTGTTTGTGTTGTTGCTGCGGATGGCGGGCGGGGACCGTTTTCGCGGCGGCACTGCAGAACGCCCACGAAGCGCTCGCGGCCACGCTCGGGCCGCATCAAGCCACATCGCCCGAAAGCCTTCAAGCGGGCAGCGCAATCTTTGTTGCAGCGAAGATGGACGAGCGCCAGGGGTTCTGCCCGTGATGGCGCCCTGCCCTCCCGCAGGCGTTGCCGCTCCCCGGCCTCGGCAGCTTCCGGCGCCCTCGACGGCGTGCCGCCCTGGCCGGCCGCTTCTCGACCGGAAGCATTCGAGCCGTGCGCGCAGGCAAGCAGCCAGCAGGCAGCGTGGCGCCGGAATGCCCCAACGCCCACGGCTAGCCTGTTCTGCCCGCAACCCATTGATTTGCCGTCAATCCCACGGGGGTAAGCGGAAATCCAGTTTGTCACGCAAGATAGCTATCAATGCCTTGAATAGATTAATGAATTCAGATTCCCGCCGGCGCGGGAATGACGGAAGACCAACCCACCGTGTCACCGTGCCTCAACGCAAATCGGTTATGCATGGATCACTTTTTTCTGGGATACTGGGCGCATGCCATGGCGAACCCTGCTCCTGCTGCTTTCGATCATGCTGGCATTGCCGGCATGGCCGGCCGACACGCTGGTGCTGGGTGTTTTCGCCTATCGCCCGAAGGATATTCTGGCGGAGCGCTATCAGCCGCTTGCCGATTATCTGGGCACCCAGCTGGGCGGCGTCAAGATCGAAATGCGCGTGCTCAAGCAGGACGAGATCGAGGCCGCGCTCGCCGCCGGGCAGCTTGATCTGGTATTCACCAATCCGAGCCACTATGTGGTGGTGCGCACCCATTTCAAGCTGACCGGGGCGCTGGCCACCCTGATCAGCGACGAACGGGGCCTGGCGACGAGCCAGCTCGGCGGCGTCATCATCACGCGCGTCGGCAACGAACGCATCCGGACGCTGGCAGACCTGAAGGGCGCCGAGCTGATCGTGCCGGGAACAAAGTTCCTCGGCGGCTACCAGGCCCAGGCCTATGAACTTCTGGAGGCCGGCATTCGCATACCTCGGGATACGCGCATCAGGGATGTCGGCAGCCACGACGCCGT
>JBAWHH010000327.1:0-4004 GCA_049593715.1 Rhodocyclaceae bacterium | reverse complement strand
CCCAGAGCGAGCCAGAGGCGACTTTCTATACGGTGGTAAGGGGCGACACGCTGTCGAAGATCGCGAAGGAGCAGTATGGCAGTGCCAACAAGTACCCGCAGATCTTCGAGGCGAACCGGCCGATGCTGACGCATCCCGACAAGATCTATCCGGGGCAGGTGCTGCGCATTCCGCCGCAGTGACGGACGGTCGCCTTTTGCGGCCGCGGCAGGATCCTCGTCCTGCGGGCTGTCCTTAGTTGCTCGGGCGCCCGGTTTTCCGGTAGCAATCCGCTTTGATCGGCGCGTTCCCTATTTGCCGGCTAAAGCATCGCTCCACGGCCGCTCCCGGTAAATTTCTACCCGCCCCACTTTGGTGACCAGGGTCAGTTCCTTGGCCAGGGGCGAACGCTGAAAAGCGGGCAGCCGGGGGCCCTCGACGATCACCAACCGGGGCCGTGTTGCCGGCTGATCGAGAAACTGAGCCGCTGTCACGAACGCTGCCGGGTTGGCGCCACGGCGTTGGCCGAACCGCAGGTCGTCGCTGTGGCTATCGATGATGCGCACCGGCTGCTTCAGGTAATAGGGCAGGGCGCACAGTTGCTCGAAGTCCTGGAACAGGAACACCTCGGGATTGGGTTCAACGCCGGCAATCGTCGCCGCGAGGGGCCGCGAAGAGAACTCCGCTTCCCGTTCCTGGACCGTGCTGACCACGACCGCCAAGAGCGGGGCCGCCATCAGCGCCACGGAAGCGAGCGCCAAGCGCGTCCGCTGACGGAACGTGAACAGGGTTGCGTAGGCTCCGAGGGCGACGATCGCGGCCACCGCTAGCCCAAGCGCGGTGGGCGATACCGGTACGCCGCTCGGGAGTTGCGGAACCAACTGCCAATGCAGGACGGCGAAGCTGCCCAGCCCTGCCACCAGTACGGCGATGGGGATCGACAACAGGCGGTGCCCGCCGTTCTCCAGCATCGACTGGATGCGCAATCCAATCACCAGCGCCAGCGGCGGCATGGCCACCAGGGGATAGTAGTTTGCCTTGGCCTGGGAAAAGGTAAAGAAGGCCAACGGTACCAGGCCGGCAATCCACAGGAAGGCGCGCAGGTCGCGTTGGGCGTCCGCAGGCTTGGGTGCGCGCCGGAACACCAGCAGAAGGTAGGCCGGCCAGGGGAAGAGGAACAATATCAACCGTGGCAGGTAGTACCAGGCAGGCCCCGACGAGAAATCGTGGGGTTCGCGCCAGCCGAGAAACCGCAGCAGGTGTTCATTGACGAAATAGAACTGGGCGAAATCTGCGTCGGCGTGGGCTGCGAGTAGGTGCCAGGGCGCGGCGACCAGCAGGAACAATGCCCATCCCACCGGGTCGGCCAGGAACCGGACCATGCGCCCCATGCTGCCGCGCCGACGAGCCAGAGCGAAAACGCTGAAGGTCAATACGAATAGAGCGGGAACGAGCAATCCCTTGGTGAGGGTTCCGAAGGCAAGAAGCACGAGGCTGAGGCGCAGCAGCCCGCGGTTGCGTTCGTTCAGGGCGGCGTAGGCGGTGAGCAGGGCCCCCGTGAGCAGGGCGGTGAGGAGCATCTCGGGCATGACTTCCCGCGCCATGATGGTGAAGCCCAGGCTGCTGCCGAGCACCAGCGCGCCGTAGCCAGCGACCTGTCTGCCGGCCACGCGCTGGCCGAACCACAGCATGGTCGCCAGGCAGGCCATCGCGGCGGCGGCAGAAACGAGCCGCGCCGACGATTCCCCTTCACCGAAGCAGCGGAAGGAAAGCGCCAGCAGGTAGTAGAAAAGCGGGGGCTTTTCGATGTAGGGCAAGCCATTGAGCTGCGGGATGATCCAGTCGCCGCCCGCCGCCATGGAATGGGCGATCTGGGCGTAGAGCCCTTCGTTGTTGTCCAGCAGACCGAAGCTGCCCAGTCCGACGAAAAAATAGGCGGCGCTGATGCCCAGGGCAAAGGGCGCGATGGGGTCGATGTCCCTCAGCCGAACGAACACCTTGCGCCACCACGCCCGCGCCGGTGAGCGGCTGGGCACCGGGTCACGGGGACGCAGGGAGTTCGCCGCGGGGCTCATTGATTGTGGAATCAGAACAGGCAAGCGCCGCCGAACAGGCGCGGCGATTTGGGCGGCGGCAGGCGTGGTTCGGTCGCGTTGATCTCACCCATCGGCGCATTCGCCATCCCCTTACCGCGCCGCAGCGTCTCGATTGCCCAATCTGGCATGCTCACCTGGCTCTCCACCGAAATAACCGTTCTGGAGCGGAAAACCCTCGCGGATACCGCGTGGCACGGCTCCGCCGCGGATGCGCCAACCCGCCGTTGCAAATTGGCCATGACCTGCGTCCCTTTCGCCCCTTGTCCGCTGGCCTCTGAGACGATACCGCTGTCGTCTCGACCCGACAAACTGAATTCTACTTTGGCATCCTTCCGGGGGGGCCGGGGTGATCTGCGGCGCCGGCTTTCCGCTCCCGCAAGCCGGGCAACCGCCGCGGATGAGATGGTCTGGCAAAGGTTTCGGGGCGAATCGTCCGCTCCGTTCGACTCGCAGCAGCCTTCTCAACGCTGCGGTGTTGCCCACTGGCGATCACCCGCGAGAGATTGGGTTCTCCGTGTAACGCACCTTGGGCCGCTTGTCGTTGGGGGTAGCCAGGTAGGTCAGGGGCAAGGCGTGGCTGCGCTTGATGCGGCGCAGGGCAATGCTGGATCTGACCATTTTCACGCCGGGCAGCTTGATGAGCCGGTCGGTGACCACGCGCGCAAATGCATTGAGGTCCGGCACGACGATGCGCAGGATGTAATCCGCCTCTCCGGTCACGGCCAAACATTCGAGGATTTCGTCGAACTCCTGGATGCATTGCTCGAAAGCGTCCCCAGAGCTAGGGTCGTGGCGATCAAGCGAGACCGCGGTGAAGGCCTCGACGTCCAGGCCGAGCATTTCGGGGTCCAGCAGCGCGGTGTAGGCCTTTATCAGTCCCGCTTCCTCCAGGCGGGCGATGCGGCGGCTGATCTGCGACGGGGAAAGATGGACCAGTTCTCCCAGGGCCGCGTGGGAGACGTTCGCGTCCCGTTGCAACTGGTCGAGAATCCGTAAATCGATGCGATCGACGTCCATGGTGCAATAGGCTCGCGCAAAAATAGAATTCTAAGGGGGTTTCGTGCGTTCGGCTCGGGTATGGCGCTCCATGTTGCACAGAAAATGCACTGTGTTGCGAATACCATGCGCACCACCTTTTCTGTTCCCATGACTACAACGATGAAACTACAAACGCGCTCCCTGCTCGCCGCCGCCGTCCTGACTGCTTTCTCCAGCCTGTCCAGCGCCGACATCAATGTCGGCGTCGTCGTATCGGCCACCGGCCCCGCCGCATCGCTAGGCATTCCCGAGAAAAACACCTTCGGCCTGTTGCCGGCCAGCATCGGCGGGGAAAAGATCAACTACCTCGTGCTCGACGACGCTTCCGATACCACCACCGCGGTCAAGAATGCGCGCAAACACCTGAGCGAAAACAAGGTCGATGTGCTCATCGGCTCGACCATCACGCCCAACTCTCTGGCCATGATCGACATCGCCGCCGAGGCCGAAACGCCGATGATTTCCATGGCCGCCGGCGCGCGCATCGTCGATGCGAGCAACCCGAAAGTGAAGTGGGTGTTCAAGACACCGCAAAACGATGTCCAGATGTCCACCGCCATCGTCGAGCACATGACCAACAATGGCATCAAGACCGTGGCCTTCATCGGCTTTGCCGACGCTTACGGCGAGGGCTGGTATAACGAATTCAAGAAGATCGCCGAAGCACGCAAGCTGCAGATCGTCGCCAACGAGCGCTACAACCGCGCCGATACCTCGGTCACCGGCCAGGTGCTGAAGGTGATCGCCGCCAAGCCCGACGCGGTGCTGATTGCCGGCTCGGGCACGCCGGCTGCCCTGCCGCAGAAGACTCTTAAAGAGAAAGGCTTCAAGGGTTCGTTTTACCAGACCCATGGCGTCGCCAATAACGACTTCCTGCGCGTCGGCGGCAAG
>JBAWHH010000326.1:0-6070 GCA_049593715.1 Rhodocyclaceae bacterium | reverse complement strand
TGTCGGGGAAGCGCAACGCAGTTCCAGCCGCAATTCGGCGCTATGGCGCAGGCTACGCTCGTGCTCGAAGATCAGGGTACAGGTGGCAATACCCGCCTGGCGCTGGGCGAGCCAGCCGCACAACGCTTCGATCAGGCGGCGCGCCATGAAACTCAGGGCTGGGGCCTCGCCGGCCGGCTGTGGCAGTTCGAGGCGTAGCGCGAAACGCGGCGGGAAGATGAATCGTGGCCGCGGGTCCGGGCGTTCGCCCAACGCCCGTTCGAGGGTTTCGGTGAAGGCGTGGCCGAGGCGGCGCGCGAGACCGGAGCGCGGCAGCGCGAACAGATCGCCCAGGTGGCGTACGCCGAAGGCAGCGAGCCGCGCGGCACTCTCGGGCGCGGCGTCGATGACTTCGACCGGCAGGGGAGCGAGCGCCTGTGTGATGGGCTCGTCTTGCGCCACTACGCGGCAGGAAGCCCCTGTCGCGTCGCCGTCGCGTGCCAGCCAGAGTGCAGCCAGCGGCGTCGGCGCGGCGGCCCGTTGCACGGTGAGGCGGCGTTCGGCGCAGCCGCGGTTAACCATATCGAGCAGACGTACCGTACCCCCGAACAGCCGCAGGCTGGCGCCGATCTCCAACAGCAGCGCGGCCGGCGGCGCCAAGCTGACGGTGGGCGTGAAGCGCCCGGCCCAGCAGGCGAGTTCCTCGATCAGCGCCGCTTCGCGGGCGGGATCGCGCGCGAGAACGGCAATCTCGGGCAGCAGGGCTCGCGCGGTGGCGGTGCGCATGCCGGGGACGATACCGGCGGCACGCGCCACTTCATCGGCGGCCAGTATTTGGCCATGGACGGCCACGACGCTCGCCAGCGGGCGCGTCGCAAAGGCGGCCAGCGGCAGGTCGGGGAGCCACAGGGCGAGCCAGAGCATGGGGAGGTGCCCGCCCGGTGCTCATGCGCACAGCGGCGCCGTGTGCAACAGAGCAGCGAATTCAGTGGCACGCGCGCGGCGCGTGATGCAGCGCGGACGGGCTACGGCTACCGGAATCGGTCGCGCCAGGGGCGGGCCGCGGCGCTTGACGATGGACACACTCGCACCCTCGCCGGCGCCGCTGACGAGGAGCCGCAACGCGGCCGGCGAGGATTGTCCGGCGCAGGGCGCCGGCCGGAAGACAACGGCACAGCTGCCGCCCGTTTCGGCCGCGCGTTGCAGCCGCTTGAGCGATCCCGCCTCGGCCTGTGGCAGCCAGGCGAGTGCGAAACCGACGGCACCACTCCTGAGCGTCTGTTCGGCGGCCCACAACGTGTCTTGGTGCGCTTCGCGGGCGGGCGTGACGAGGATCAGCCGTGACAGCTCCACTCCGGCCGCGGCCCAGGCCGGTGCATGCACCGCGAGCGCCGGTGCAATCAGCGCCGCGAAGCCGCCGTTACGGGTATGCCGGGCGAGCGCCGGCAAGAGCAGCGAGACTTCGCCGACACCGGCGACGTTCAGCCCGGGCGCTGCCGCGAGTAGGATCTCGACCAGGGCGCCGCGCGGCCAGCCCCCGCCGGGCAACTGCGCATCGAGTTCGGCGTAACCAGTCGTACAGCCTGCTGCCGAACCCTGCGCCAGAGCGTTTCCCCGCCAGACGTCGGCGCGGGTGAGCACGTCGTCGAGGGCGACGGGGTTCATCGCGCTGATACCCATGGCCGTGGCTAGCTTCGGTAGCGCCGGACGATGCCGACCACGATGCCGAACACTTCCAGTTCGCCTTTCGGACGGATGACGGGATAGGCGCGGTTATGCGGCCTGAGGACGAATTTGCCACGTTCCGTCGCCAGTTCCTTCAGCGTGAACTCGTTGTCGACGATAGCCACGACGAAATCCCCCGCCTGGGCACCGACGCCGCGCTCCACCACGGCAATGTCGCCGTCGTGGATGCCGGCCTCGACCATCGATTCCCCCTTGACGGGAATCATCACGGTGCGCGAGGGCTCCCGCACCACATAGTCGTCGACGAAAAACGGGGAAGCTGGCACCGTCTCCGTAGCTACCGGCAGGCCGGCGTGAACGGTGCCTTCCGCCAGGGGACGCTCGAAGAAAGGCCGGGCCACAATCCAGGCGTCGTCATCCGGCGTGCGCTCCAGAAAGCCCTGCGTTTCCAGGCGCTCCAGAAACTTTCGCGCCGCCGTCTTGGAAAAGCCGATCAGCGCGGCGACGCGCTGTAGCGAGGGAATGCGCCGCGCCTCGGCGTAATAGTCCTGAAGCTTGGCCAGATGCGCGTTGTCCCGGTTCGGGGTGGGCATGGAAGGGCATGACGGTTATCGAACGAAAACCATCATAGTTTCCGTTCGGACACCTGTCAACGATCTGCCCCGCAATCTGCCACGTGATACCGGCTCGGGCCACGAATTGCGATTTCGACTTGCGCCGGCGTTGCCGAAGCTCCGCGTCTTACCGCCGGTGATTCAGCAGCAACCCCCGATCACGCCGCCGGCGCTGAACACGTATCCCCCTGGTTGCGCGGGTTCATGATCGCGAAGGTCCGCAGCGGCTCGGCATCCCTCGGCTGCCACGCGGACCACAACCCGGCGAAGCAGAACACCTGCCGGTCGCGGCGGTGAATGAAAAAGGCTGCTTGCCTCGCTTCGCCATGGAGCCAAACGGCACGTCTGCCGAGAAAGAAAACGGGCCGTGGTGGCATAACCACCACGGCCCGCGGGAAGCCCGCCCCGAAGGGGTTGGGCTACCGCGTCAGTCCAGCTTCTCGTACAGCGGCAGGGTGAGGAATTCGGCGAAGGTTTCGGAAGTGGACATCTCTTCGAAGATCTGCGCCGCCTGCACGTAGGTGGCGTTGTAGGCGGCTTCGCCCACCAAGCCCTTGATCTTGTCCATTTCCTGCGGGATCAGTTCCTTCACCAGTTCCTGGGTGACTTTGCGGCCGTCTTCCAGCTTGCCTTTGGTGGAGCGGATCCACTGCCACACCTGGGAGCGGGAGATTTCGGCCGTGGCAGCGTCTTCCATCAGGTTGAAGATGGGCACGCAGCCGTTGCCGCCGAGCCAGGAACCCAGGTACTGGATACCGACGCTGATATTGTTGCGCAGGCCGGTTTCGGTGATGGGCTGCTCCGGCTGGAAATCCAGCAGGTTGGCGGCGGCGACTTGCACGTCGTCGCGCTTCTTGTCGATCTGGTTCGGGCGGTCGCCCAGCACGGCGACGAACTCTTCCATCGCCGGCCCCACCAGACCGGGGTGGGCCACCCAGCCGCCGTCGTAGCCGTCGGCGGCGTCACGCTTCTTGTCGCCACGGATGCCGGCCATGGCTTTGTCGTTGGCTTCCGGATCGTTCTTGATCGGGATCAGCGCGCTCATGCCGCCGATGGCCGGGGCGTTGCGCTTGTGGCAGGTCTTCAGCAGCAGCAGGGCGTAGGCGCGCATGAAGGGCACGGTCATGTTGATCTTGACGCGGTCCGCCAGGCAGAAGTCGGTGTTGCGCTTGAACTTCTTGATGCAGGAGAAGATGTAGTCCCAGCGCCCGGCGTTGAGGCCGGCGGAGTGTTCGCGCAGTTCGTAGAGGATTTCGTCCATCTCGAAGGCGCCGAGAATGGTTTCCACCAGCACCGTGGCCTTGATGGTGCCGCGGGGGATGCCGAGTTCGTCCTGGGTCATGCAGAAGATGTCGTTCCACAGCCGCGCTTCGAGGTGGGATTCCATCTTCGGCAGATAGAAATAGGGGCCGCTGCCGCGGGCGATCAGTTCCTTGGCGTTGTGGAACATGAACAGTCCGAAATCGAACATGCTGCCGGAGACGCGCTGGCCATCCACGGTCACGTGTTTTTCGTCCAGATGCCAGCCGCGGGGCCGCACCACCAGGGTCGCCACTTTGTCGTTGAGGCGGTAGCTCTTGCCGCCCTGGTCCAAGCTGATGGTGCGGCGGATCGCTTCTTTAAGGTTGATCTGGCCCTGGATCTGGTTGAACCAGTTGGGGGCGTTGGAATCCTCGAAGTCGGTCATGTAGCTGTCCGCCCCGGAATTCAGCGCATTGATGATCATCTTGCGCTCCACCGGGCCGGTGATTTCCACGCGGCGGCGCTGCAGGTCGGCCGGGATGGGGGCGATGGTCCAGTCTCCGTCGCGGATGTGCTGGGTTTCGGGCAGGAAGTCGGGCAGCTTGCCGGCGTCGATTTCCTGCTGGCGGGCCACCCGCTTGGCCAGCAGTTCCTGGCGCCGGGGCTGAAAGGTGCGGACCAGCTTGGCCACCAGGGCCAGGGCTTCGGGAGTCAGGATCTGTTCGAATTCTGGGGTCAGCGGCGCGTTGATGCTCACGCCCTGGGGCAGGTTATTGGACATGGTTACCTCCTCGTTGATTAAAGGGTCTTGCGAAAATAATAGAGGGTCAGCAGAGCGCCCACCGCGATGATGAAACGCCGCAGCCAAAGCTGAGGGATGCTCCGCGCCAGGGCCGCGCCGGCGTAGCCGCCAGCGGTGGCGGTGACCAGCATCACCGCCGTGTGGGGCCAGCTCACGGCGCCGGCCAGAATGAAAGTCACCACTGCCACGCTGTAGATCAGGGCCGAAAGCCAGTTCTTGATGGCGTTGATGTCCTGGACGTCGCCGTGGCCCTGGATCGCCAGGCTGGCGATCATCATGATGCCCATGCCGGCGCCGAAGAATCCGCCGTAGATGGACACCGCTAACTGGGCCAGCAGCGACGCCGGCGTGTTGCGCACCGCTTCCATGGATTCGCCGCCGCGCAGCCGGGCCAGCAGCTTCTGCACCTGGCCGCTGAACGCGAATAGCAGCGTGGCTACCAGCAGCAGCCAGGGTATGAGTTCGGAGAACGTGGCGTCCTGGGTAATCAGCAGAAGCAGGCCACCAGCCGCGCCACCCAGCAACGCGACGACCGACAGTGGGACCAGATAAGGCTTGTGGCGGCTCAGTTCGCGGCGATAGGCCAGGGCGCCCGAAAGGCTTGCCGGCCATAGCGCCACCGAATTGCTGGCATTGGCACTCACCGGCGGCACGCCCACGGCCAGTAGTGCTGGGAACGAGAAGAACGTGCCCCCGCCGGCCACAGCGTTCATCGCCCCCGCCAGGAATGCCGCCAAGCCGATGAGCAGAATTTCCGCGCCGGACATGCTTCAGCGCAACAAGATCTGGGCCTTCACCCAAGAAACCACATCGTTTAGCGTCTTGCCGGTGGCAGAGGGCGTGACATCGAGCTGCTCCAGCGGCTGGCCGCTGCGGTTGATCCAGAACGTGGTGTAGCCGAACCAGGTGGCGCCGGCCGCGTCCCAGCCATTCGACGACACGAAGAGGATTTGCGACGCAGGGCAGCCGAACGCGTCGGGACCGAGCTGGTAGGCCTCGGGCGCGGTTTTGTAGCGCTGCACCGCATCGACGGACAGCAGGTGGTCGAACAGGCCGGTCATGCCGGCGCTCTTGACGGCGATGTCCAGCATCTGAGGTGTGCCATTGGAGAGGATGGCGACGGGAATGCCCAGCGCCTTGATCTGCCGCAGCGCCGCCAGATTCTCGGGAAAAGCCGCCAGGCAGGAATACTGGTTCATCAGTTGGGTCCGTACAGCGTCCGAGAGATCAAGGCCTAAGCTACGGGCGCAGAAGACGAGTGCATCCTGCGTCACCTCCCAGAACGGCTTGTAGCGGCCGGACAGGGTGCGCAACCGCGTGTATTCGATCTGCTTCAGGCGCCACAACTGGGTCAGTTCGGCGCCTTTGCCGGGAAAGGCCTGCTCCGCCATCGCACCCACTGAATACACGTCGAACAGCGTGCCGTAGGCGTCGAAGGCGATGGCTTTCAGGGTGGGCGAGGGCATGGCGCGGTCACGATGAGGGTCGAGGAGGGCAGTGTATTTGGATGCAGAAGGCAAAAAAAGCCGTATTCTGTCAATTCATCTTTTACTCATAGTATTGAATGGATCAGTTCAAGCAGGTTTCTTCCTTCGTCGCCGTCGCGACTCGCGGCAGTTTGTCCGCTGCAGCGCGGGCTGAAGGGGTGACGCCCGCCATCGTCGGCCGGCGCATCGACGCGCTGGAGCAGCGCCTGGGGGTAAAGTTGCTGGTAAGAACCACGCGCCGCGTGGCCCCCACGTTCGAG
>JBAWHH010000325.1:0-3250 GCA_049593715.1 Rhodocyclaceae bacterium | reverse complement strand
CCCTGGTGGCCATCGACAACACCTTTGCTTCGCCGGTCAATCAGCAACCGCTGGCGCTGGGGGCGGATCTCGTCGTGCATTCCTGCACGAAATACCTCGGCGGCCATTCAGACTTGACCGCCGGCGCCCTGATGGGGTCGCAGGAACTGCTGGCCCCGGTGTGGAACTGGCGCAAGAACCTGGGCTCGATGATTGCGCCGGACACCGCCGCCCAACTGGCCCGCAGCATTCGTACCCTGCCGGTGCGGGTGCGCGAGCAGAATGCGACCGCCCAGGCCGTGGCCGAAGCTTTGCAGCAGCATCCGCGCATCGCCCGCGTGCTCTACCCCGGTCTCGCCGACTTCCCCGGCCACGCTTTGGCGAAGAAGCAGATGAGCGGCTTCGGCGGCATGCTGACCATCGAAGTCAAAGGCGGCGGCACGGCAGCCACCGCCGTCGCCGACCGTCTCAAGCTGTTCGCCCTCGCGCCCAGTCTGGGGGGCGTGGAGAGCCTGGTCACCCAGCCCTGCACCACGACGCATCACGGCTTGTCCCCGGAGGAGCGAACGCGCCGCGGCATTTCCGATGCCATGCTGCGCCTGTCCATCGGCCTGGAAGACGCCGCCGACCTGATCGCCGACCTGAACCAGGCACTCGGCTGAAGCCATGGGGGAATATCTTTTCTTCGACGCAGGGCTGCGGGATCGCTTCGTGGCCACTGTGTCAGGACACGGCCTGCCGAGCAGTGTCCGGCCCGATTCCATGGAAGGGTTCATCGTCGAATTTCCCGACGATCTGCCCGAGGAAACTGAACGCGCCATCGACGAGGAATACGAGTCCTTGATGGTGGAAGAGCACCGCCTGATCGAAGAGGCAGACGAGGGCGCGCACAGCCTGATGTCGGTCAATGTCACCCTGCCGGACGGGCGGGACGTCGGCGTACGGATACCCGCCCACTATGGCCGCCGCCTTTTCCAGCACTTCACCATGGAAGAAGTCCAGGAGATGGTGTCCATCATTGCACTAGGCGTCTTCAACCCCGTCGAGGGGCCCCTCTGCCGCAAAACGTGAGAAACCGCCCGGACGAAACCAATCGATGGACCTTCTCTCGCCACAACTGGCCCGCATTGACGCAGAACCCTACTACCAGGCCCTGGGCAACGAAATCGCCGTATTCGAGGCCGCCGCGGCGCGCCGTCTGCCGGTTCTGCTGAAAGGCCCCACCGGTTGCGGCAAGACCCGTTTCGTCGAGCACATGGCCTGGCGGCTCCAGCGACCCCTGGTCACTGTCACCTGCCATGACGATCTGACCACGTCCGACCTGCTCGGCCGCTACCTGATCATCGGCAACGATACCGTGTGGATGGACGGCCCGCTCACCGGCGCGGTCCGGGCCGGTGCCATCTGCTACCTCGACGAGATTGTCGAAGCCCGCAAGGACACCACGGTGGTCATCCATCCGCTGGCCGACAACCGGCGCGTGCTGACCATCGACAAGCGCGGAGAACTGCTGCCGGCACCGGACGGCTTCATGCTGGTGATCTCCTACAACCCCGGTTATCAAAGCATCCTCAAAGAGATCAAGCCGAGCACCCGCCAGCGTTTCGTCGCCCTCGACTTCAGCTATCCCGACGCCGATCTGGAGGCGAAGATCGTCGCCACCGAGGGTGGCGTGGACGAGAGCCTCGCGCGCAAACTGGTCAAGCTCGGTGCGCTGACGCGCAACCTGAAAGGGCAGGGGCTCGACGAGGGGGCGAGCACCCGCCTGCTGGTCCACGCCGCCCAGCTTTCGGGAGCGGGTTTGTCCCCGGGCGATGCCGCCCATGCCGCCATCGCCCGGGCGCTCACCGACGACGGCGAAATGACCGAGACCTTGTGTGACCTTGTCCGGGCCGTCTTCTAGAAAGCTGTTCGCGCCCGAGCTTGCGCAGCGGCTGGACGTCATTCTGTCCGCCTCGCCGTCGCGGCGATCCCTCGCCCGCCTGGCGTCGGGACTCGAATCCCTGGCCCGTCCGCAGCAGGATCTGGTGCTGGAACAAGCGGCGGTGGCGGCGCTGACCAGCGCCGAAATTGGCTACCTGGTCGCGGCTCTGGCGCCCACAGCCCTTGGCCGGTTCGATGCGGAAAGCTTCACCGGCTGGGTGCTGGCGGGCCTCGACCACTACGACCGGGAAGGTCTGCGATCCGCCACGGCGTGCCTGCGCGATCTCGATGGCTTCTGCGCGCAGCGCCGCGGCACAGCGCTGGTGCGGTTCTCCGCGGTCGAAGCGCGATTGACCCGTTTCGTCCAGGGCCTCTCGGGCCGCCCCCTTGCCCTGCGGGTTGGAAACACCGCCTGGACCGACACCGAATCGCTTTACCTGCCGGAAACCTTGGCCTGGATGCCCACCGCCGAGGGCAACCGGCGCCTATACAAGATGATGGCGGCGCTGCTGTGGGCGCAGACCTGCTACGGCACCTTCAGTGTCGATGCCGATGCCGTCCTCGATCGCTTTCCGGATCGGCGCCGCGCCCTCGATTGGCTCGCCGTGCTGGAAGCCGTGCGGCTGGAAAGCCGCATCGCCGAAGAACTGCCCGGGCTGGCCGGCGAGATGGCCGCGCTGCGTGGCCCCTGGCCCGCTGAACTGGCCCCCGCTGCGGCCCGGCTGAGCCAGCCGGCAGCGACGATATCTGACAGCCTCGATCTGCTGCCCGGATTTATGGCAGCCCATGGTGAAGCCCCGCGACTGGGTTTCGTCGGCAGCTTCGATTTCAGCGCCGCCCGCAACCTGCGCGCCCAGCGCATCGTCCGGGCGACGCAGGTGCTGCGGCAAACCCTTGCGGGGCAGGGGAAGCCGACCGCCGCGGCGCCCCGGCGTTCCTCGGTGAAGGTGTTTGCCCCGCCCAAGACGGAGGGTTCGTCCCCTCCCACCCTCGATGGCGTGCTGCTCGGGCTGCCGCCCCAGGCGCTGGAGGCGGCCCAATCGCTGGTTCTGGATCTGGGGGAAATTCCGCCGGAAGCCCTCGTCCCGGCGGGGCCCGGGGAATGGCTGCCCACCCATCACGAGGGCGACGGCCCGGAACATGCGGGCGAGGAGACGGCGGATGCACGCTACGACGAGTGGGATTTCCACCGCAAAACCTACCGCAAGGGCTGGTGCCACGTCTTCGAGCGGGATGTCGCCCCGGGAGACGCGGAATACGTGCGCGAGGTCAGGTCGCGCTACCGGCCGCTGATCCAGCAGGTGCGCCGGCGTTTCGAGGCGCTGCGGGGGGAGGACCGCGTCCTCGG
>JBAWHH010000324.1:0-5444 GCA_049593715.1 Rhodocyclaceae bacterium | reverse complement strand
ACACTCCCCTCGGGCTGGTACCCGACCACGCTGACGAAGCGCGAGGAGTCGGCACTGGCCGTGCCGCCGAGCCAAGCTCCCACATCCAGAACAGGGAGCGCGCCGTGTTCCCAGAACAGGACGCGCCGGCAGAAAGGGGGCGCGCAAGGCACCCAATGGGTTTCGGGTTCATAGGCCATACGCAGCAGTTCGCGCTGGCCAATCACAGCCCGCGCGCCGTTGCCGAACTCGAGTTGCCAACCGGTGCTGGTCGTCATGCTGCGATTCTCCCCCCCGTTGGCAAGCCTTTGACCAGAACCGCTTCGGCCCCGATGTGCCGGGCCAGGGCCTCCGCATCGGATGCGAAGACGATGCCCTTTTCTGATTTTGCCACCGCGCGAAAAGGCGAAGCGGGCCCGCGCATCAGCGCCGGCAAGGGTACGAACGACGGGCTTGCCTCGTCGACGACCTGGATCTCGTCGCACAGCAAACCGAACAAACCCCAGCGGCAACCGATGACGGCACACAGCCGCCGGCCGGCCGGCACTTCCGGCAGCGGAGCCATGTCCGCCGAAAGCGCAAAAGCCGGCCACACCCGGTCGAAGGCAGCAATCCAGCCGACGGCGTTCTGGGGCGGATCAACCCGTACGACGTCGGTGGCGGTTTCGATCGTCCTCAGATCCCCGCGCGCCAGGACAATCTGGGTGCAGGCGAAGCTCAGTACCGTTAGCGCGCTGCCGGAAGGCGCGCTGGCTAGGGCCGGTCTGGCGGGCTGGATCACGCGCGCCTCCCCGCCAAGGTGCCGACCTGCTTGAGAAGCAGTTCCGGGCTGAAAGGTTTCGTTAGATACAGGTCAACGCCTTTGGCCTCGGCCTGCTGCCGGTGTTTCTCCGCCGACCGGGACGTAATCATGATGACAGGAATGTGCCTGGTGGTTTCGCGCGCACGCACGTGGCCGGTTAGTTCCAGGCCATTCATTCGCGGCATTTCCATGTCGGTGATGATGACGTCGGGCACCACCTTGTCCAGGATCGCGACGGCGTCCAGGCCGTCGATTGCGGTCTGCACCTCGAAACCGGCGTCCTTGATCAGTTGCGCCGTGGTTCTGCGGGCCGAGATCGAATCATCGACGACCAGGGCTCGCAAGGCGTTGCCGGGCATTTGCTTCAGGAAAGTGCTATCGACGCGGCTGCCTTGCGCGGCTTTGCCTCCCTGGCCCAGAGTCAGGTCGGCATCCGCCGCGCCGAGAAGGTCCGGGAGATCGATGACGGGGGCAACGCCGCCGTCACCGAGGATAGTTGCCCCAATCACACCGCCGATCTTGCCCACGTAGGCGCCCAACTTCTTCACCACGAGGCTGCGGCTTTCGGTGACCTCCTCGACGATGACCGCCTTGAACGCGCCGGAGGCCAGCCTCACCATCAGCAGGGGATGCCCGCCGAGATCGCCGGCCAGTCCTTCCCCGCTCAGGTTGAGCAGTGTTTCCAATTGCAGGACGTCGTGCAGTTCGTTGTCGCGGCGGTAGGCAATGCGATTGCCCACGCGCTGCAACTGTTCTTCGGTGACGAAGTGGATTTCTTCGATGCCGCGGGTTGCCACGGCGATGGTCTTGCCGCATATGCGCACCAGCAACGCCTGGGCGGAAAGAAGGGTGGTCGGCAGGCGAATGTCCACCGACAGGCCTTTGCCGCGCCGGGTGTGCAGATTCAGCGAGCCCTTCAGCCCCTGTACCATCGTATTGACGGCATCGAGGCCGATGCCGCGCCCCGAAACCTGGGTGGCTTCGTCCCGCGTCGAGAACCCAGAAGCGAGCACGAGGCGCGCCACCTGATCCTCCGTCAGTCCGTCGGCCGTTCCGATGAGATTCTTGCGCCGTGCCATGCGCCGGATCTGATCCAGATCCAGCCCCTGGCCGTCGTCCCGGCACGAAACTGCGATGAAATCGCCTTCCCGCCTGAACGCGAGATGGATGTGGCCCACCGGGTCTTTGCCCGCGGCGACGCGTTCTTCCCGGGATTCGATGCCGTGGTCCACCGCATTGCGCAGCACGTGCATCAGCGCATCCACGAGTTCATTCAACACGTTGCCGTCCACCAGGGTATCCGTACCCTTGAGGACGAGATCGACGTCTTTGTCGAGGAGGCGGCCTGCCTGGCGAACCGCACGCTGCAGCCGTGAGACGACGGTGGTCACGGGCACCATCCGCGTACGCATGACCGCGTTCTGGCTTTCCAACTGCAGGCGCGATTGGAACTCGATCAGATCGCCCAGGGCACTGAGGTGCTCCTCCGTGCCCCGGCCCATTTCGCTCGAGTCCGTCGCCACTTCCACGAGGCGCCGGGTGACGGTATGCAACTCGCCGAACTGGTCGAATTCCAAGGCATCGAAGCCAGTGTCCGCGACGACCTGCTGCGGTAGCGCAATCCCGCGCAGATCCACCAGATCTTCCAGTTCGTTTACCAGTTGCCGCAGCAGGCTGTTCTGCTGGCTGACCGCCTTCGCTTGCTGGACAGCTAGCAAGAGCCGGTTCTGGATCTGGGCGGTGGAGGTCATCGACTCGCCGACCAACCGCAACTGTTCGTCCACCAGGGTGGTGGGGACGCGCAGCATTGGCACGACGGAGGGATCCAGCCGGGAACTCGGTTGGGGCTCGGCGGATTCCGCCTCGGCGGGTGTTTCGCTCGGCCGCTCGTCTGCTGCGACTTCGGGCCCCTGGGCGTCGATGCGGTTGGCCCAGTTCAGCACGTCTTGCAGCACGTTGACCGCGTCTTCGGGTGCGTCTTCGTTGCGCACCAGGGCTTCGCTCATGCCTTCCAGGCAGTCCGCGGCATAGCCGAGGGTCTGGGAGAGTCCGAGATTGGGCAGTGCGTTGTGCTCCGCCAACGCGATCAGCACGTCCTCCAGGTGGTGGGTGAGATTGGCGATTCCCCGCACACCCACGGTGTTGGCAGCCCCTTTGAGTGTGTGGGCGGCGCGTTTGGCAATGTCGATGTCGGTGAGTTTGCCGTGCCCTGAAGCGATCCGCTGGACGGCCTCCGTGAATGCCGAAGTCTGGATGGGAAGCTCGGTCAACAGCCCATCGAGAAGTTCCTGATTGATGTCGTCCGGCAACGCCAGGGAGACATCCTCCGCGTCCGCGATCACCGCACGGCGATCTTCTTCCGCGATTTCTTGCGCGACGATTTCGATGTTGGCCAGTGCCGCTTCGAACGCCGTCCAATCGGCCGGTGCGGCGTGCCCGCCCATCAGATCGCGGGCGATCTGGACCAGCGCGGCTGCCTGCTGGGGATCAGCGGGTGCCGCCAGGTAGGCGCGTAGGCCGTCGGGCAAACGCGCTAGGACTGCCAGGACTGATTCCTCGATCGACAGGGCCTCGCTGCTGCCGGCGAGCAGGGCTTGCTTGTGCAACAGCAACTGGGCGAGCGCCGAGAGGCCGATCGCCTCCGCTCCGGCAGCGACCAGCGCGAGTTCATCCTGGAACTGGCCCCAGCCCAGGAGACGCTGTTCAGCGTCACTGTGCTTTGCCAGGGAAAGCGACTCTTCCAGGGCCGCACAGTTTGTTTCGAACTCCTCGGCGGCGAGGGCGAGCATTTCCGGCGACAGCGATTGTCTTTGGGTCGCATCCACCACCGGAACTGATACCGCCGCGGGCGTCGCCGGCTCGACTCGATCCTCTTCCTCCAACACCTCGTCTTCAATGGGGGCCGCCGCCTCGGCGAAGGCCGGCTCCAGCACCTCTGTGCTTACCGCCGACTGCTGGTCCTCGTTGAACGCCCGGGATTCATCCGCATCCGCTTCTTCGGCCACAACGGCTTCCCATGGTGCGGCGAAAGGCAGGCTGGCTTCCGGCTCGTCCTCCAGATCCAGATCCGCGGCCGGCTGAAGCAGCAAACGCAGCAGTTCCACTTCGTCGTCGCTCATCGCGGCGCCCCAGTCAGCGTTCTGCAGGTAGCTCAGCAGCGCTTCACCGGTGGCCGGATCTTCGGGGGCCACCACGTAGTCCATCAGGGCCAACGGCATCCCGGACAGCACGGCCATCAGAGATTCCTGGCCGGCACCCTGGGTGCGGGGCTGTTCGATGCGATCGGTGACCAGAGCGCAGGCGTCGATCAGGCCCGGTAGCCCCGCCGCCTCGGCGGCCTCTGCCACCGCCTGCAGGATCTGCGAGAAGCGTTCGAGCTTCGCCGACGATGTCGCGCCGTGTTCCGGCGACAGCGCCTGGCTCAGTTCGTCGATGCAGTCGAAGATGCCCGCTGCAGAGGGTTCTGGCGATGCGGGCTCCCCGGCAAGGCCAGCGACGTCATCTTCGCGGGCCAGCGTCGGACCCGGCCCAACGGGGTCGGAGCGGCTGGGGGATGGTTCGGACGCGGGCGTCGAGCAGCCTGCCTCAGTTGCTGGCCCAGCAGACGCCTCGGCTGGATTGATAAGCTCAAGGCTGATCTCGGCGACCTCCGGTGTCTCGTCCTCTTGAGGGAACGAGTGCTCGTCGTCCGCCTCATGCCGCGGCGCCTGTTCTGCCACGCAATCGCTCGATGCATCGGGCGCAACGTCGATCGGCATTTCCGTTTCGACGGGGTCCGTTGCCGCATGGAAGTCACTTGCCTCATCGTCCTTCGCCAGATCGGCGCTTTCCATCGCCTCTCCTGACTCGAAGGATTCGTTCGGCTCGTCCAGGGCGATCACTTCCGGTGTTGCGTGGGCGGGCGAGCCGAATTCCTGGTCCGCACCGATTTCCATTTCTGCGGCCGGTTCGAGCAGCATCCGCAGCAACGCCACTTCGTCGTCGCGCATGGCGACGCCCCATTGGCTGTTTCGCAGGTAGTGGAGGAGCGCTTCGCGGGTACCCTCGTCCTCCGGGGCCACCACGTAGTCCATCAGGACCAGCGGCATCTGGGAGAGCAGGGCAATCAGGGAGTCCTGGGCCCCGGCAGTGTCGGCGGACTGCTCGATGCGATCGGTCACCAAGGCGCAGACGTCGATCAGGCCTGGGACGCCCGCCGCTTCAGCGGCTCCAGCGAGGGCCTGCAACGTCTGGGCGAAGCGTTCGAGTTTCGCGGGCGCCGCTGCCCCGTCCTCCTCCGGCGAAAGCGCCTGAGTTAACTCGTCGATGCAGTCGAAAATGCTCGACGCATCCTCTTCGAGGGGGCCGTCGACTGCAGCCGCGGTGAAAATGTCTTCCGCGCCAGCCGGCGTCCGGGTCTGGGCAATCGGATCGGGCGAGAGGGCGATGTCCAACACCCCGCGGGAATCGTGTGCCATCCCGGTCCCTTCAAAGGCCAGGTCGTCATTGGCGCGAGCCGTTTCTTCGACGGCACTCAGAATGCTCTGAGCCTCGCTTTCGGCGAACGGTGTCTCCCATGAGGGGTCGCACAAAAAGGCGATTAGTTCTCGCCTTGCCCCTTCGTCATAGGGGGCCTGCGCGTAGCGGGAAACCAGGGAGGGCCAGGCCGTCAACAGCCTGCACT
>JBAWHH010000323.1:0-4214 GCA_049593715.1 Rhodocyclaceae bacterium | reverse complement strand
GCAGTGGATGGTCGGCACGGCCCGGTCCAGGCCGGGCAGCACCTGCGGTTCCACCGTGCCGAGCCGGTCCAGCTTTTCCGTATTGATGACGGCGGAAAAGCGCGTCAGCGGCACGGCGCCGCCGGTGTAGCCGGTGCCGCCGCCGCGGGGGATCACCGTCAGGCCAAGCTTGAAGCAGGCTTTGACGATGGCGGGGATTTCCTCCTCGCGGTCCGGGCACAGCACCACGAAGGGGTATTCGACGCGCCAGTCCGTGGCGTCGGTGACGTGGGCCACCCGCGCCATGCCGTCGAAGCAGACGTTGTCGCGCCGCGTCACCCGGTCCAGGGCCTTGCGCACTTTCTGCCGCAGCTGGGATGTCTCGTCGAAACCGGCGGCGAAGCGGTCCACGGCGGCGTTGGCGGCCACCACGAGCTGGGCAACCTTGGCGCTGCGGGCGGTGGCCGCGGCGTCGTTGGCCGCCGCCCCATCGAAAGCGTGGCGGCGTTTTTCCACTTCCCGCAGGCGGTGGCGCAGGGCGCCGATCAGCGCCTCGCGGCGCCTGCGGTTGTCCAGCAGGTCATCCTGAAGATAGGGGTTGCGCTCCACCACCCAGATGTCCCCGAGCACTTCGTAAAGCATGCGGGCGGAGCGGCCGGTGACGCGCTCGGCACGCAGTTCGTCCAGCACGCGCCAAGCGTCTTCGCCGAGCAGGCGGATGACGATCTCGCGGTCGGAAAACGAGGTGTAGTTGTAGGGGATTTCGCGCAGGCGGACGGGCGCCGCCGCGGGGGCGTGATCGAGGAATTCGGGAGTGGCTTGCAAGGGAGGAAACCGCCGCGGTGAACGATCAATGTTCAATTTTAGGCTACGGCTCCGGGCACGTGGAGTGCGATTTGTTGCGCCGCAGAAGAAGTGCCGCCAACGCCGCCACGCTGAATACGCCACCGGCAACGAAGGTCTGCTCTGCCCCGTAGCGATCCCAGAGCAGGCCGGCCAGGGCGCTCGCCAGCAACATGGCGATCCCGCCGACCAAATTGAAGAAGCCATAGGCCGTCCCACGTAGATTCGCCGGCGCGGTGTCGGCCACCATGGTCGCCATCAGTCCCTGAGTGATGCCCAGATGCAGGCCCCACAGAGTGATGCCGCCCCATACCCACGTCCAGTGATTGCTGTAGGCCAGCGCCGCGTCGGCACCTATCAGCACCACCAGGCCGGCGACGAGCAGCCGCCCATGGTCCATGCGGTCCGCCAGCCGGCCGAAAGGGTAGGCGGCCAGGGCATAGACGAGGTTCATGGCGATGAGCACCAGCGGCGCGAACGCCAGGGCCAATCCACCTTGCTGCGCCCGCAGGATCAGGAAGGCTTCGGAGAAACGCGCCAGGGTGAGCAGCCCGCCGATCGCCACCACCCACCAGTAGGCTCCCGGCAGCCGCCGCAGATTGTCGCGGCGGATGGGATTCACTGCCGGCTGTCCGGGCGGCCGCTCGGGCTCCTTCACCCCGAAAGCCAGCAGGGCGACGGCCAGAAAACCGGGAATGATCGCCACCCAGAACACGGCACGGAAATCGTTGGACCAGGCCAGCATCAATCCCATGGCCAGCAGCGGGCCGAGGAAAGCGCCCACGGTGTCCAGGGATTGGCGCAGGCCGAAAGCGGCACCGCGGATGGCGGGGGGCGTCAGGTCCGCCACCAGGGCATCCCGCGGCGCGCCGCGGATGCCTTTGCCCACCCGGTCGATCAGCCGCGCGCCAAGCACCAGCCCGGGGCCGGATGCGAGGGCGAACAGCGGCTTCGACAGCGCCCCCAGGCCGTAGCCGAGCACCGCCAGCGGCTTGCGCCGGCCCCACCAGTCGGACAGCACCCCCGAAAAGACTTTGACGATGAGGGCCGTCGCTTCGGCGGCCCCTTCGATCAGCCCGACCACGAGGGCGCTGGCTCCCAGGCCGGTCACCAGGAATACCGGCAGCAGGCTGTGGATGATCTCGGAGGAGATGTCCATCAGCAGGCTGACGAATCCCAGCGCCCAGATGGCCGCGGGAATGGCGGGGCGACCCGCCTTTGCGCCCCCTGGCTGCGTCTGCAACCCCATCCTCAGCGGCCTTCAGCTACCTTTGTCCGGATTGATCACGCCAAAAGTCGCCGGGACGCGCGCATAGAAGACGCGCAGGCCTTCGCCTTCCACCAAATCGATCAGGCGTTGCGCTTCGTCCGCGGTGACGATGAACTCCACTTCCACCGTCAGGCTGCCGGCCAGTTCGACGAAGCGGTCTATGTGCAGCACGTGGTGGCGCCCGAAGCCGGCCATGGCGCGAAATGCCGAACCGCCGCGGATGCCCATTTTGTTGGCTTTTTCCAGCAGCCAGTCCCAAAGCAGGATGCCGTGGTGGCGCTGGTTCTCGTGCAGGTAGAAGCGCAGGAAGAAGCCTTCCATGGTATCTGTCCTTCAAGTCGGCGCAGGATCCCATTGTGCGCCCGTGCCGGCGCGTGCGGGCTGTCCGCTGCTCCGCCTCACCTGCCCCTCTTGGACCGCAGTTCGGGGATCTCGGCCAAGGCTGTACGTAGAGCCGTCAGCGCCGGGCCGTAATCGAACGTGGTGATGTGTTGCCGCACCTGCCGCGAAATTTCGCCCATTGCGGCATCCAGCAGGGCGGCGTTCTTGGTTGCAAGCACGTTTGCTTCGAAATTCTCGGTTTCCAGCAGCGTTTCCAACTTGGCTGTCAGGGCTCGGATTCTGGCCCAGTCCAGGGAGGCGGCTTCGGTCTGGGCGGGCGGGCGCAGGCGCTCGGCGATGCCTTCGATCAGCGCCGTCAGTTCCTCATGGGTTGCCTGGCACATTGATTCGACGTCGGCCGCGGGCAGTTCGTTGAGGATGGCCGCCTCCAGCGCGGCGGCCCGCGCCCGCAGTGAAGTGGCACCGACCATGCCCGCCGTTCCTTTGAGGGAATGGGCCACGCGCCGCGCATCGTTGCGCTCACCGGCATCGAGATGGGAACGCATGACGCCGATGTCGCCGCGATGCTGCTCGACGAACATCCCCAGTACCTTCAGGTAGAGTTCCCCCGAGCCGCTCAGATGGCTGAGCGCGGTGTTCACGTCCAGTCCGGGCAGGCCTTTCATCGCCTCGATTTCCGCCGTGGAAGCCGGTTTAGTCGCGGGGCCGGGCGGGACGGCGATCTCCCGCTGCGGCAGCCACCTAAGCAACGCCGCGTAGAGGGCGCGCGGGTCCACGGGCTTGCTGAGGTGGTCGTTCATCCCGGCGGCCAGACAGTCGGAGCGATCCTTGCCGAAGGCATTGGCGGTCATGGCGACGATCGGCAGCGTCTCGTGGCCCCGCAGGGCGCGAATTGCCCGTGTCGCCTCCAGGCCGTCGATGCGCGGCATCTGCACGTCCATCAGCACGAGATCGTATTTGGCGGTGCGCACCTTTTCCAGTGCCTCGACGCCGTCTTGGGCGGTATCGACGCTTAGGCTTGCCGCGCGGAGCAACTCGATCGCCACTTCGCGGTTGATGGCAATGTCTTCGACCAGGAGCACCCGGGCGCCGGCATGGAGGCGGCGCAGGGCGTTCCTTTCGTCCTCCTCCCGCGCGCCCGGGGCGGGCAAAGCGCCGTGGCCGCGGTTGAGCCGGGCGGTGAACCAGAACCGGCTGCCGTGCCCGAATTCGCTTTCCACCCCGGCTTCTCCGCCCATGAGTTGTGCCAACTGGCGCGTGATGGCCAGCCCCAACCCGGTGCCGCCGTGCCGGCGCGTGGTGGAGGCATCGGCCTGCTCGAAGGCCTCGAACAGCCGCGATTGAACGTCGCGGGCGATGCCGGGGCCGGTATCCTGCACTTCGAAACGTACCAGCAGGCCGTCGCCGGACTCCTCCAGCAGTTGGGCGCGCAGGGTGATGGTGCCGCGGAAGGTGAACTTGACCGCATTGCTGGCGTAGTTGAGCAAGGCCTGCTTGAGACGCGTCGGATCGCCGCGCAGCCACAGCGGCACGTCGTCACGGTCGATCTCCAGCCGCAGGCCCTTGGCGTCGGCCTGGGTCAGAATCAGGGTGCGCACGTAGTCGAGCACGTCGGCCAGGGCAAAATCCGTCTGTTCCAGGTTCAGCCGTCCGGCCTCGATCCGGGATACGTCCAGCACGTCGTTGATGATCGACAGCAAATGGTGGGCGGCGTCGTCGATCTTGGTCAGCCGTTCGGCCTGGGCGGGCGTCGGTCCCGCCCGCATCAGCAGGTGGCTGA